>CAIVYW010000062.1 GCA_903910205.1 uncultured Methylococcaceae bacterium
ATGTCGAGTCAATGTTGGCGCTACGTGTTGTAAGGGCCAATGGCGATTGGGAAAAATATTGGAATAATTTGTCCACCGCAGTGGCTGCATAAGATTATTGTGAATTCCCCGCACTTTTAATCACACCCTTAACCGACCGTGCGCTACTAATGAGTTGCGCACAATAATGTTGCTCGCGATTACTGGCGCGAATTTGATGGATGGCTTCTAAGGTTTCAGTCAGTGCTTGTTGAAACACTTGATAAGCTGAATTTTCTTTAGCCTTAAGGTCTTTAACCCGAGAACCCACTACGCGAGTAAAGTAAATGACGGCAGGATTTAAGAGCATGATAAACAAGCCTAACTGCCAGTGCATCCATAACAGAATCACCGCCGTGCCCAAAATTGTTAAACTGGCCACCAGTAATTTACTAACCGTCGTACCGATAAAGGTATCAATGGTATCTAAATCTTTAACCAGATGCGTGACTACCGTGCCCGTGCCTAAGCTTTCATACTCGGACATGGAGATGGTTTGTAAATGGCCAATAAGATTTTGGCGTATACGAAACACGATGTCTTTAGCAATGCAGGAGAAATGCCGAGCTTGGATGATGTTAAAAATGATGGCTATGATGCGCAGCAATAAACTGACGATCAATATAACCGCAATATAGAGGACTGGTTGGTGCCATTCGATAGGAAACCACGGATTGATAAGGCTCATCGCCACGCCTGGCTTTTTAAGCAAAACTTCATCCACTAACATCGGCATTAGTAACGGCACAGGCACACTGGCTATCATGGCTAAAACAGCGATGAAATGAGAATAAATCAGCGCTTTTTTATGCTCTAAGGCAATACGATAAATAGTACCCCAGGTATAAGAGGGTTTAGCTGATTTTGATTGCACGGATTGCTAAGCTCTGTATCGTTATCTTTAGATCGATCATTATTCCAGAAACACAAGGTCGGGTTAGCAAAAGCGTAACCCGACAATTCCTGTAATGTTGGGTTACGTTGCGCTAACCCAACCTACATAAACTTGCCCACAGTTAAGCGAAAACAGTAAGTCAGGAGTGCAATAGCTTCAGCTATTGCACTTTAAAACAGCTAAAGCTGTTTACTCTAGGCAACTAAATTATAAATTATCTAAGATGGCGCGTTTAACGGCATCCAAACTGGCCTCTATGGTCACAGGATGAGCGGAAGCACATTGTTTGATAGCGGTATCTGGATCTTTTAAGCCATTGCCCGTTAAAGTACAGACAATGATACTGCCTTCAGGGATTTTACCAGACGCAATGTCTTGTATAGCACCGGCTAATGAAGTCGCCGATGCAGGCTCGCAAAAGATACCTTCATGTTGTGAGAGCATCTTTTGAGCCGCTAAAATTTGTTCATCGCTAAACTTATCAAACCAACCGCCAGACTCTTGTTGTGCAGCCCAAGCGAAGTCCCAAGACTGCGGATGACCAATACGAATAGCGGTGGCTATCGTTTCTGGGTTATCAATCATGTGACCGGCTACAAAGGGGGCTGCTCCTGCTGCTTGATATCCACACATAACAGGGCGATTACCACACACTCTATCGGTCGCATATTCTTTATAGCCTTTCCAATAAGCGGTGATATTACCGGCATTACCCACGGGTAAACAGTGATAATCGGGCGCAAAGCCTAAGTCATCGACAATTTCAAAAGCGGCCGTTTTTTGGCCCTCAATACGATAAGGATTAATGGAGTTAACGATAGTGACGGGGGCTTGTTCTGCCACTTCTTTAACCAATGACATACCTTGATCAAAGTTACCATTAATTTGAATAATAGTGGCATCGTACATTAAAGTTTGCGCTAATTTACCTTGGGCTATTTTGCCATCAGGAATTAACACAAAGGCTTTAATACCGGCTCGCGCTGCATAAGCCGCAGCCGCCGCAGAAGTATTGCCAGTCGATGCACAGATAATGGCATGACTGCCCTCCTCTACTGCTTTGGTAACCGCCATAGTCATGCCGCGATCTTTAAAAGAACCCGTTGGATTTAAGCCTTCAAACTTGGCATAAATCTTTACATCTTTACCCAGTAATCTAGGAATATTTTGCAATTCAATCAGTGGCGTATTGCCTTCGTTTAAACTGATAATGCGTGTATTAGCACTGACCGGTAGACGGTCTCTATAACGTGCAATTAATCCAGTATGGTGTTTATGGGTAGACATAACTATTTATCTCAAGGTTTCTAAACGGATACGGTTGACTTTTCCGGTCACAGTTTTTAAGGCTTCGATTTTAGTAATCGCAACATTCATTTCATGTTCCAGAGTAATTTCAGTCAGCAAAATAATAGGGATAGCGGTCGCTTCACCTACAGGCTCTCTTTGTATGATGGCTTCAATACTAATGTGATGATCAGCCAAGATGCGTGTGACATCGGCTAAGGCACCCGGTTTATCTTCAGCATTTAAGCGTAAATAATAGGCTGTTTTAAATTGAGCGGAGGGTAAAACAGGAATATCGACTAAGGCATCCGCTTGAAATGCCAAATGCGGTACGCGATTTTCAGGATCGCTAGTTAATGCTCTTGCGACATCAATCAAATCAGCAACTACCGCAGACGCGGTAGGCTCTGCACCCGCACCTGCACCATAATAAAGACTAGGACCTACCGCATCACCTTTAACAACCACGGCATTCATGACACCATTGACATTGGCAATTAAACGACGTTCAGGGATTAAGGTAGGATGTACTCTAAGCTCGATGCCATTCGGCATTTTTCTGGCGATACCTAAATGCTTGATGCGATAACCTAATTGTTCGGCATATTCCACATCAAGACGGGTAATTCCTGTAATACCTTCGGTGTACACTTTGTCAAACTGCAAAGGAATACCAAAAGCAATCGATGCTAAGATGGTTAACTTATGGGCAGCATCAATGCCTTCAACATCAAAGGTAGGGTCTGCTTCTGCATAGCCTAAAGCTTGAGCCTCGGCTAAAACATCATTAAAGTCACGACCTTTATCGCGCATTTCAGTCAAAATAAAATTACCGGTACCGTTAATAATACCGGCTAACCATTCAATTTGATTACCACTTAAGCCTTCGCGTATGGCTTTAATAATAGGGATGCCACCGGCAACCGCTGCCTCAAAAGCGACAATAACGCCTTTTTCACTGGCTTTGGCAAAAATTTCATTACCGTGTAAGGCAATCAGCGATTTATTCGCCGTGACAACATGCTTGCCGTTATTAATCGCTTTTAAAAGCAAGTCTTTAACCAGTCCATCTCCACCGATTAATTCCAGAACAATATCAATATCAGGATCATTAATGATGTCCATAGGATTGGTAGTTAAAATAATACCGTGGGTATCACAGATACGTTGTTTATCTAAATCTTTAACTGAAGCACGGGTAATGGTAATTTCCCTACCCGCCCGTCTAGCGATTTCTGCAGCATTGCGTTTTAG
>CAIVYW010000063.1 GCA_903910205.1 uncultured Methylococcaceae bacterium
CCCGTCACGCTATGGCCTTACTGGCCACAGTTAAGAAATTAAGTTGCTTGGAGTAAAACAGCTTCAGCTGTTTTAAAAGGCAATAGCTGAGGCTGTTACGCTCTAGGATTTTGCTTTTTTTCCTTTAGCTGTGTGCAGTGACTCAGGACGTGGAAACGATAAATTCATACACTTATAAGGAATCTATACCGATGGCTTTACCACCACTGACTAAACGTGAACAAGTTCGAGAATCTGCTTTTAGCACGGTTTGGTCCGAGCAATTGAATGATGCTTTTAAAAACATCGCGCCTTATTATGACCGTGGTAATCAAGTCGCTAGTTTAGGCTGCTGGGGTTGGTTTTTACGTTGCTTTATGTCAATGATTGAGTTGCAACCTAAGCAGCGGGTACTTGATGTCTGCGCAGGGACGAATGCCATAGGTATCGCTTTGCTTAAGCGTGAGCCTACATTGGAGATCTATGCCATAGATCGTAGTACTGATATGCAGGAAGTAGGGCGACTGAGAACTGAGCGCTTAGGCTTTCATGTCAATAGTGTGATCGCTGATGTTCATAGTCTGCCTTTTCCAGACAATCATTTTGATGTCGTTACTTTGCAGTTTGCTTCGCGTCACTTAAAAATCGCCCACATGTTTGGTGAAATTAATCGCGTGCTTATACCCGGCGGTCATTTTTATCATTGCGATATGTTGAGGCCCAGTAACCGCGTCGTTGAAAAAGTGTATTACGCTTATCTGCGCTTGTGTTTGAGTGGTACCGGTTTACTGTTTCGTAGTAGTCCTGCTGCGTATAATTTGATCCAATATTTTATTAACGCCTTGGAAATTTTTTATTCAACCGAAGAGCTTTCTATCTTACTAGAAGAACAGGGTTATTGTGAGGTTTCAGCAAAAGCCATATTTTCAGGTATGCTAGGTTGTCATAGTGCGCGTAAGCCTGAAGTTGTCGTTTGATGTTTAAACGATGACTTTAAGATAGTCAGTAGGGGCGACAACCTTCGCCCCTACCTTATAAATAGCTTTAAGCGTCAGGCATCGAAAGTCGTGCAGTTTGAATGGCACTTTTTACGGTATCAGGCGCTGTGCCGCCTATGTGTTTACGTGCCGCTACCGAGCCTTCTAGGGTTAGGTAATCAAAAACATCGTCAGTGATGAGTGCTGAAAATTCTTGTAACTCCATTAATGAAAGTTCTGATAAATCACGCTGGCTATTAATGCCTAAGCGTACTGCCAAGCCCACCACTTCATGCGCATCACGAAAAGCCATGCCTTTACGTACCAAATAATCAGCAAGATCGGTTGCGGTAGCAAAGCCACGCTTAGCTGAGTTATACATATTTGACTTCTTAGCACTGATATGGGGAATCATGTCCGCATAAGCGCGTAGACAGTTAATCAAGGTGTCGGCGGTATCAAATAGAGGTTCTTTATCTTCTTGATTGTCTTTGTTATAGGCTAAGGGCTGGCTTTTCATGAGCATTAACAATGACATTAAATGCCCCGTAACTCGGCCTGACTTGCCACGGACTAGCTCAGGTACGTCGGGGTTTTTCTTCTGCGGCATAATCGATGAGCCTGTACAGAACGCATCCGGCATGTCGATAAAGTCAAATTGAGCGCTAGACCACAAAATGAGTTCTTCTGAAAACCGCGATAAGTGCATCATGATCAAACTGCCTACCGCTGCAAATTCTATGGCAAAGTCACGATCACTGACTGAATCTAGTGAGTTGGCAGAAGGGCGACTAAAACCCAGTAATTCAGCAGTTATGTGACGGTCGATAGGATAGCTAGTGCCTGCCAGTGCTGCCGCACCTAAAGGCATGACATTAATACGTTTGCAGCAGTCTTGCAGCCTATCTTGGTCGCGAACTAACATTTCAAACCAAGCCATTAGATGATGGCCGAAAGTGATGGGTTGGGCGACTTGTAAATGAGTAAAGCCTGGCATAATGGTGTCAGTATGCTGTTCTGCCAAATTTAGAATGGCATTTTGTAAGCGCGTGAGTTGATGACTAATGTGCTCGATTTCACTGCGTAGATAAAGACGTATGTCGGTTGCTACTTGGTCATTACGTGAACGGCCAGTATGTAATCTTTTTCCTGCGATACCAATTAAGTTGGTTAGTCTTGCTTCGATGTTCATATGTACATCTTCTTGCTTGATGGACCAGATGAATTCCCCTTTTTTAATTTCTTCACTGATCTGATTTAATCCGCCAACGATGGCCTCACAATCTTGCTGCGATATGATATTGCAGCGCATCAGCATAGTGGCATGAGCAATGGAACCTTGAATGTCTTGAGGCGCCATGCGTTGGTCAAAATCGACAGAAGCGGTAAACACCTCAACAAATGCATCGGTTGCCTCTGCAAAGCGGGCGCTAGAGAGTTTTTCGGAATTAACTGTAGTCATGATAATGATTATGCGGATTAACTTAAAAGATGCGAAATTATACAGATAAACGCTTATTTATGAATTTAAAAGCACTTTTCTATAGACAAGATACCTTGAGTGGAGCTTGCTGTTTCTAAAATTGTTAATGACCAACGCGGCATAATTTTGTATAGTGGGCTAGTTTGATTTTTTATAACGGGATGATTCTCCAAGCTTCATCCCGTTTTGTATATTTGAGGTGACGTGTTTGGCTAAGTCTGCATTATTGGTGTTAGAAGATGGAACGGTATTTAACGGTGTGTCTATAGGTGCGGATGGATGCTCTGTAGGAGAAGTCGTTTTTAATACTGCGATGACGGGGTATCAAGAAATTCTCAGTGACCCCTCGTACTGTAAGCAAATTGTGACATTAACGTATCCACATGTGGGTAATGTCGGTACCAATAGCGAAGACGATGAGTCAGCAGGTGTCTTTGTCAGTGGTTTGGTGATCAGAGATTTGCCATTATTAGCCAGTAACTGGCGCAGTGAAAAAACACTGCAACAATACTTGTTAGATAATAAGGTGGTCGCTATTGCGGATATAGATACGCGAAAACTAACGCGTTTGTTACGTGATAAAGGTGCGCAGAGCGGTTGTATTATGGCAGGTGATGCCATTTGTGCAGAGACTGCAAAAGCGGCTATTGAAAGCTTTTCTGGATTGAAAGGCATGGATTTGGCTAAAGAAGTCACGGTCGCCAAAGCGTATGAATGGACTGAAAATATCTGGGATTTACAAAACGGCTATACGCAAGGTGAGAACCTGACCAAACATGTGGTTGCTTACGACTTTGGTACTAAAAGAAATATTCTTAGATTACTGGTTAATCGAGGCTGTCGCGTGACAGTTGTTCCGGCAACTACACCCGCTGAAACTGTATTAGCAATGAAGCCTGATGGCGTGTTTTTATCGAATGGTCCTGGTGATCCTGAGCCGTGTACTTATGCCATTGTAGCGATTAAGACGATATTGGCAAATAAAATCCCTGTGCTGGGTATTTGTTTGGGGCATCAACTGTTGGCGCTGGCCAGTGGTGCAAAAACTGAAAAAATGAAATTCGGTCATCATGGTGCAAATCATCCCGTTCAAGAAATTGCTAGCGGACGTGTGATGATCAGCAGTCAAAATCATGGTTTTGCGGTGAATGAAGCGAGCTTGCCTAGTCATGTCATTGCCACTTACCGTTCATTATTTGATGGCAGTTTACAAGGCATTAAGCGTACTGATTGTCCTGCTTTTAGCTTTCAAGGTCATCCTGAGGGTAATCCTGGTCCACATGATGTCGAAGCCTTGTTTGATGAATTTATCGATATGATGGATGCGAGGTAACTAGAAACACTTCATTGCGGTAAGAATTGCCGAAATGATGTGTTGTAAATAGTGGCCTTACAGATTTAAGTAGGAGTAATTATGACCGCGCTGCAAAAAATCACTCAGCTAACAGAGCAGGACTATCTGGCCTTTGAATTAACCGCTAGGTTTCGGCATGAGTATGTTGATGGGCAATTATATGCTATGGCGGGAGCAAGTGAACGGCATAATCGTATTAGCTTGAATCTCGGATTTCATCTTCGTGCTGCGGCACGCGGTGGTCATTGCGGCGTGTTTGTCAGTGATATGAAGCTGAAAATAGCGTGGCGCAACGCTTATTACTATCCTGATGTCATGCTGGTTTGTAACACTCAAGATAATGGCGAATATTACAAACAACAGCCGTGTTTTATTGCCGAAGTTTTGTCGACTAGCACTGCCAACATAGATCGCCGTGAAAAACTCTTGGCTTACCAGAAAATACCCAGTTTGCGTTATTACTTGCTGATTAGCAGTGATCAACAACAAGTTGAATATTTTGTCCGCGATGCTCAAGATGAATGGCAAACGGCATTGCTGGAAGCCGATGAAACACTGGCTATAGCCTGTGATTCATATCATGCGACTTTGAATTTAGGCGACATTTATGAGGATGTGGTGTTTGATAATTAATGTTATTGCCAGAGCATTAACTGTCAAGGAACTACATGCTTTGAATTGCATGCCTTTATTTTAATTTTATGGAGAAGTGAATAATGTCACAAGTAACCTTAGAACTAAAAAACAACGAAGACGAACAGCTTGTACTCGCGTTATTAAAACGTTTAGGTATCAATTATTCAATGCAAAATGCAAAACCTTCTTCTATGAGTGTAGCCAACAAAGAAACACGGGCCGCTATTGAAGATGCACGCAACGGCAATGGTCAGCGTTATACGTCTTTAGGGGTAATGTGGGCAGATTTGGATAGCGATTAATGCGTGAGGTTATTTTAACGTCAGCTTTTAAAAAAGATTACAAGTGTCTAAGTCTTTCTGGACACTATATGATGCAGAATTTGCAGGAAGTTACTGAGAAATTAGCCTACGATGTGATTTTAGATGAGAAATATCGTGACATGGATTAGTAGGTAATTGGCAAGATTGTAGAGAATGTCACATAAAACCTGATTGGTTATTAATTTATCAACTTAAAGAGAACGAACTTATTTTAGTTCGTACAGGTTCACACAGTGATTTGTTTTAATCAATTATTTTACACACACACAAAGTAACAACATGCCAAAAAGAACCGACATAAAATCCATATTATTACTGGGCGCAGGCCCCATTGTTATTGGTCAGGCTTGTGAGTTTGATTACTCAGGTACTCAAGCCTGTAAAGCGCTGCGTGAAGAGGGTTACCGAGTCATTTTGGTGAATTCTAACCCTGCCACCATTATGACCGATCCCGATATGGCTGATGCCATTTATATCGAGCCTATTGATTGGCAAACGGTTGAAAAAATTATTGCTAAAGAGCGTCCTGATGCGGTTTTGCCAACCATGGGCGGACAAACGGCATTGAACTGTGCGCTGGATCTTGATGCGCATGGTGTGCTGGCAAAATATAACGTTGAGATGATCGGCGCGACCAAAGAAGCCATTAATATGGCTGAAGACCGTCAGTTGTTTAATGACGCGATGAAGCGTATTGGTTATGAAGTCGCAAAATCAAAAACTGCACATAGCATGGAAGAAGCTTTAGCGGCACAAAAGGAAGTGGGCTATCCTACAGTTATACGGCCTTCTTTTACTATGGGCGGTAGTGGCGGTGGAATTGCTTATAATAAAGAAGAGTTTCTTGAGATTTGTGAGCGTGGTCTGTATTTGTCGCCCACCAATGAGTTACTGATTGAAGAGTCAGTATTGGGTTGGAAAGAGTATGAAATGGAAGTGGTGCGTGATTCTAAGGATAACTGCATTATTGTCTGTTCAATTGAGAATTTTGATCCGATGGGTGTGCATACCGGTGATTCAATTACCGTAGCTCCAGCGCAAACCTTGACTGATAAAGAATATCAAATTCTGCGTAATGTCTCTTTAGCTGTGTTGCGTGAAATTGGCGTAGATACGGGTGGCTCCAATGTTCAGGTGGCCATTAATCCAGTAGATGGCCGTATGATAGTCATTGAAATGAATCCGCGCGTATCGCGTTCATCGGCTTTAGCCTCTAAAGCCACTGGCTTTCCGATTGCTAAAGTAGCGGCTAAATTAGCCGTGGGTTATACCTTGGATGAGCTGAAAAATGAAATCACCGGTGGCGCAACGCCCGCATCATTTGAGCCGACTATTGATTATGTAGTCACTAAAGTGCCACGATTTACCTTTGAAAAATTTCCGCAAGCTGATGATCGTTTAACAACGCAAATGAAATCGGTAGGCGAAGTCATGGCGATTGGTCGTACTTTTCAAGAGTCGCTGCAAAAAGCGTTGCGAGGCCTGGAAATAGGTATTAGCGGTCTTGATGAAATAGTCGATCTAAATGCAGATGACGCTAACGATAAGATGCAAAGGGAAATGCGTCATCCAGGGCCTGATCGTTTGTTATATGTGGCTGATGCTTTCCGAAGTGGAATGACATTATCTGAGGTTCATGATGCGTCCAAAATTGATCCATGGTTTTTAGCGCAAATTGAAGATTTAATTATTACTGAGCAATCCTTAGCGACTAAAACCTTATCAACATTAAAGGATGGCGAGCTTTATAAGCTAAAGCGTAAAGGCTTTTCAGATTTACGTATCGCTAAATTGCTAGATGCCTCTGAAACTGAAGTGCGTAATGTAAGGCATAAACAAAATATCCGTCCAGTATACAAGCGCATAGATTCTTGTGCGGCTGAGTTCTCATCAGATACCGCTTATTTGTATTCTACCTATGAAGAAGAATGTGAAGCGAGAGTTTCAGATAAAGAAAAAATTATAATCTTAGGTGGTGGTCCTAATCGAATTGGTCAAGGTATCGAATTTGATTATTGCTGTGTTCATGCCGCCTTGGCGTTACGTGAAGATGGCTATGAAACTATCATGATTAATTGTAATCCTGAGACCGTTTCTACGGATTTTGATACCTCTGATCGTTTATATTTTGAGTCATTGACGCTAGAAGATGTATTGGAAATTGTTCATATTGAAAAGCCTAAAGGCGTTATTGTTCAGTATGGTGGACAAACCCCTTTGAAGCTTGCGCGTGCCTTGGAAGCGGCAGGCGTGCCTATTATTGGTACATCACCAGATTCAATTGATTTGGCTGAAGATCGTGAACGATTTCAGAAGTTATTGGAAAGATTAGGCTTAAAGCAGCCGCCTAATGGTACGGCGCGATCGGTTGATCAAGCCGTTGCTGTAGCAAAAGAGCTGGGTTATCCATTGGTAGTTAGACCATCTTATGTCTTGGGTGGTCGGGGTATGGAAATCGTGTTCGATGAAGAAGGCTTACAGCGCTATATGAAAGAAGCAGTGAGTGTTTCTAACGATGCGCCAGTATTGCTGGATCGTTTTCTTGATGATGCGGTAGAAATGGATGTAGATGCTATCTATGATGGTGAGTGCATTTTGATTGGTGGTCTGATGGAGCATATTGAACAAGCGGGCGTGCATTCAGGTGATTCAGCCTGTTCACTGCCACCTTATGAGTTGGCTGCACATCTACAAGATAAATTGCGTGACCAAGTGGCTAAAATGGCTGAAGCTTTAGGCGTAAGGGGTTTGATGAATACTCAGTTCGCCATTCAGGGGGAGGATATCTACGTATTAGAAGTTAATCCTCGTGCTTCACGTACTGCGCCATTTGTGTCTAAAGCAACGGGTTACCCATTAGCTAAAATTGCAGCTAGGGTAATGGTTGGACAGACCTTGACTCAGCAGGGAATTACCGAAGAACGTATTCCTGATTACTATTCAGTCAAAGAAGCTGTATTCCCATTTGTTAAATTCCCAGGGGTTGATCCTTTATTAGGGCCTGAAATGAAGTCCACGGGTGAAGTTATGGGGATAGGTAAGACCTTTGGAGAAGCTTTTGCTAAATCTCAGCGTGCAGCAGGGGTAAGATTAAACGATAGTGGTAAAGTGTTAATTAGTATTCGTGATGTTGATAAAGCAAAAGCACCTGATATTGCTAGGATGTTAGTCGATAAAAAATATGAAATTCTTGCTACCAGCGGTACGGCAAAATTTCTACGCGAGGCTGGAATTCCATGTGAAGTGGTTTATAAAGTTAATGAAGGTCGTCCTAACACGGTTGACATGATTAAAAATGATCAGATTCAGTTGATTATTAATACGACAGAAGGAAAAAAAGCAATTTCAGATTCATTTACTATGCGTAGGGAAGCCCTGCAACATCGGGTTACTTATTACACAACTATGGCAGGTGCTAAGGCGGCTTGTTACGCATTAGGCGAATTGGATGCTGGAGATGTTTCTTGTTTACAAGACTTGCATAAAAGTTTGATTTAAAGGTGTAAGGTTGCATTAATATAATCATTCACCCTCCCTTTTTTTGAAAAAAGGGGGGGGAATACTTACGCATCTTTAGCCTTAATAACTAATTAATGGAATTTTAAAATGAATAAAGTACCTCTCACTGTAAAAGGTGCAGAAAAATTACGCGCAGAGCTTGATGAATTAAAGTCAGTTGTGCGTCCACGTATTATTGCTTCTATCGCCACTGCGCGTGCTCACGGTGATTTAAAGGAAAATGCTGAGTACCACGCAGCGAAAGAGCAACAAAGCTTTGCTGAGGGTCGTATTGGAGAAATTGAGGGTAAGTTATCTAATGCGCAAATCATTGATATCACCAAAGTTGATGCTAATGGAAAGGTGGTGTTTGGAGCAACGGTAGAAATAGAAGATGTTGAGTCTGAAAGACGAGTAACGTATCAAATCGTTGGTGAAGATGAGGCGAGTATAAAAGAAGGCCGTATCTCAATTGGTTCTCCTATTGCTCGTGCATTAATTGGAAAAGAAATCGAAGATGTTGTGACGGTTAAAGCACCTAGTGGCAATGTCGATTATGAGATTATTGCGATTAAATATATTTAATTAAAAAGCGAAAGTTATATTAACTATTTCATTCGCTTTAATTTAATCTTATTTGTTTGGATTTAATCGGTGGATAACAACGATTTGTCCGATACTTTGAATAATCTCAGCTCCGGTATCGCTGTGTATTTGTTCGCTGATTAGTTTACGACTATCACGCTCTGCGCGTATTTTTACTTTGATTAGTTCGTGGCAATTAAGCGCTAGCTCAATCTCTGCCAGTACTGAAGCGGTAAGACCTGATTGCCCAATGGACACTACGGGCTTCAAAGTATGAGCCTCAGCTCTGAGTTTTTTCTTATCTGTAGGGTTCACGCGTTATTCCTGAATCAAAAAATCAATTTATACTATACAACAGATTATGGCCCGAAGTAAAAGTAGTAGCCGTTGGATGCAAGAGCATTTTGAAGATGAATATGTCAAAATGGCACAAATACAAGGATATCGATCTCGAGCAGTTTTTAAATTAAAGGAAATCCAGGAAAAAGATAATCTCATTAAGCCGGGCATGAATATTATAGATTTGGGAGCGGCACCTGGTGGCTGGTCTCAATTAGCAAGAGAATTGATGGGTAAAAAAGATAAGTTGATTGCCTTAGATATTTTGCCGATGGACTCTATCGCTGGCGTAGATTTTATACAAGGCGACTTTCGAGAAGAGGATGTTTTGAATTTATTGTATGAGATTTTAGATCAAGCGCCTGTTAGCTTGGTCATGTCTGATATGGCACCGAATATGAGTGGTAATAAAGCAGTAGATCAACCTCGTGCTGTTTATTTGGCGGAGTTGGCCTTAGATACCGCAAAAGCGGTGTTATCAAAAAACGGTAGTTTTTTGGTTAAATTATTTCACGGCGAAGGTTTTGAGACATACTATCAAGATGTGCAGCATCATTTTACCAAAGTCATTATTAGAAAGCCAAAAGCATCAAGGCCACGAAGTAATGAGGTTTATATTTTAGCTAAGGGGTTTAAATGAAGTTTAATGTCCCTATTTCTGTAAAGTATGCAATTTATATAGCAAGATCTAAATAAATAACGACAGTCAGGAAAGTTAAGTCCTGATATAATCAGTTAGTTTTTTTTACCGAGAGCCATTTGGGTTAGGGTGCGTTTGTGAATGATATGATAAAAAATATAATCCTGTGGGTCGTCGTTGCCGTGGTGCTGATGTCCCTTTTTAATAATTTCGGCCCCCAAGGCGAACGAGCTGATTCATCATTATCTTATTCCCAATTTATTGAGTCGGTTAAAGCAGGACAGGTTCAGCAAGTAGTTATTGATGAGCATATTGTTAAAGGTAAGATGCAAGGTGGGCAGTTATTTAGAGTTTATGCGCCGACTGATGCCCATTTGATTGATGATTTATTAGCTAATAAAGTTGATATCAAAGCAGTTCCGCCTGAGCAACCTTCTATGTTAATGCAGTTGTTGGTTTCCTTTGGCCCCATGTTGTTGTTGATTGCTGTTTGGGTTTTCTTCATGAGGCAAATGCAAGGTGGTGGCGCTGGAGGTCGTGGCGCAATGAGTTTTGGTAAAAGTAAAGCTCGCATGTTGGAAGAAGATCAAATTAAAGTGACTTTCGCTGATGTGGCCGGTTGTGACGAAGCCAAAGAAGAAGTTGTTGAAATGGTGGATTTTCTTAGAGATCCTGCTAAGTATCAAAAGTTAGGCGGTAAGATTCCAAGAGGCGCTTTGATGATAGGCCCTCCAGGTACAGGTAAAACGCTACTCGCAAGAGCTATTGCTGGCGAAGCTAAAGTACCTTTCTTCACTATCTCAGGTTCAGATTTTGTAGAAATGTTTGTAGGGGTAGGCGCTTCTCGTGTCAGAGATATGTTTGAGCAAGCTAAAAAACATGCACCTTGTATTATTTTTATAGATGAAATTGATGCAGTAGGTCGTCAGCGCGGCGCGGGTTTAGGTGGCGGTAACGACGAGCGTGAGCAAACATTAAATCAATTATTAGTCGAAATGGATGGTTTTGAAGGTAATGAAGGAATTATTGTCATTGCAGCTACTAATCGTCCCGATGTTTTAGATAAAGCATTATTACGTCCAGGTCGATTTGATCGCCAAGTAACCGTGGGCTTACCTGATGTTCGTGGACGCGAGCAAATTCTTGATGTTCATATGAAAAAAGTCCCTGTTGCTGATGATGTTGAAGTTAAATACATCGCTCAAGGAACGCCTGGCTTCTCGGGTGCTGATTTAGCCAATCTCATTAATGAGGCGGCTTTGTTTGCTGCTAGGATGAATAAGCGCGTAGTTAGTATGTCTGATTTAGAAAAAGCCAAAGACAAGCTTATTATGGGTGCTGAAAGGCACACTATGGTCATGGATGAAAAAGAAAAGCGCATGACCGCTTATCATGAAGCAGGCCATGCCATTGTTGGCAAGTTAGTGCCAGAGCATGATCCCGTTTATAAAGTAAGTATTATGCCTAGGGGACGTGCTCTAGGTGTCACTATGTTCTTACCTGAAAGAGATCAATATAGCGCTAGCAAACAAAAGCTAGATAGTATGATTTCTAGTCTATACGGTGGACGTATTGCCGAGGAAGTGGTTTTTGGTTGGGAGCAAGTTAGTACTGGTGCTTCTAATGATATTGAAAGAGCTACCGAGTTAGCAAGAAATATGGTTACTAAATGGGGCTTATCTCAACGTTTAGGGCCATTATCGTATAGTGAAGAAGAGGGAGAAGTCTTCCTTGGACGTTCGGTCACACAACATAAAACGGTAGCTGAAGAAACCTCTCATACCATTGATGAAGAAATACGTTCATTCATTGATCGTAACTATGAAAGAGCTGAACGCTTACTTAAAGAAAACATTGATATTCTGCATGCAATGGCTGAAGCATTAATGAAATATGAGACTATCGATAAGTTTCAAATTGAAGATTTGATGGCGCGTAAGCCAGTAAGAGATCCTCAAGGCTGGGATGATAAGCCGCCTCGTGGTGATGTTAAAGTTGATGAAGTCAAAGGTAAAGATGGTAAAAAACCTGAAAAATCAATTGGCCATACTGCAGAACAAGGTTAACTAAGAGAGTTCGATAAATTAAAGGGGAAGCACTTGCTTCTCCTTTTTTTTGTGTATGGCATAGAAAATAAAATATTTCCAAGACAGTGAGCAATAACATCATGAAAAGAAAGTATTTTGGAACAGATGGTATTAGAGGAAAGGTCGGTGAGCCTCCTATAACAGCCGATTTTTTATTAAAGTTAGGTTGGGCAGCTGGGCAAGTTTTTTCTAAAGAAGGACATAATTTTGTCTTAGTAGGAAAAGATACGCGTATATCAGGTTATATGTTTGAATCCGCTTTAGAAGCAGGGCTTACTGCAGCCGGTGTGGATACGCATTTGTTGGGGCCAATGCCTACTCCAGCAATAGCGTATTTGACGCGCACTTTAAGAGCGAGTGCGGGAATAGTGATTAGTGCTTCTCATAATCCTTATTATGATAATGGTGTTAAGTTTTTTTCGGTACATGGTACTAAATTACCAGACGACATAGAGAAGAAAATTGAACATTATATTGATGCGCCGATGACCACGGTAGATTCATCAATATTAGGTAAAGCAAAGCGAATCGGTGATGCGGCAGGTCGCTATATTGAGTTTTGTAAGGCAAGTATACCTACTAGGCTAGATTTTAGTGGTATGAAGATTGTCGTAGATTGTGCGCATGGCGCAACTTATCATATTGCTCCACATGTATTAAGAGAGTTAGGTGCCGACATTGTTGTCATAGGCGCTGAGCCTAATGGCCTCAATATTAATGAAGGTTGTGGTGCAACTAAACCCGACAAGTTGGTTGCCTCGGTATTAGAAAATAAAGCTGATTTTGGTATTGCACTGGATGGTGATGGAGACCGTTTGGTCATGGTTGATCACAAGGGTGAAGTGGTTGATGGCGATGAGCTTATTTATATTATTGCTAAATCCAGACAGGACTTAGGTCAGTTGTCAGGCCCCGTTGTGGGTACTTTGATGACTAATTTAGGTATGGAATATGGCCTGAAAAAATTAGGTATCGAACTGCTAAGGGCTCAAGTTGGCGATCGCTATGTGTTAGAGATGTTGAGTACGCATAAAGGCATCTTGGGTGGAGAGAATTCTGGACACATTATCTGTTTAGATCGAACAACTACGGGTGATGGCATTATTGCGGCGTTGCAAGTTATGGCAGAAATGCACGATAGTGGCCATACACTCAACGAATTAAAATCGGGTATGCAAAAATTCCCTCAAATTTTAGTTAATGTTAAAACAGCTAAAAAAATGACAGCAGACGCTGAGATCTCGATTCAAAAGGCTGTAAAAGGTGTTGAAGATAAGTTGGGAGATAAAGGTCGGGTGTTATTAAGAGCCTCTGGAACAGAGCCTTTAATTCGAGTGATGGTAGAGGGTGAGGATGCCTGTGCTGTTGAAAATTACGCTCAGCAATTGGCTGAAGATGTTAAGAAAGCAATGGGGGCTTGAATTGAGAGCTATTAGCCTATATGATACTCGGTTTGTTTCTCTATATAGGTAATGTTGATGCGTCGGTCTCTAGTTGTCGGTAATTGGAAAATGAATGGAACTCGTGCTAGTGCTGAGTTACTAGCAAAGGGCATTATTGCCGGATTAGGGGAAGATGTCGCAGATATCGCTGTTTGTGTGCCCTATGTTTATATGCCCTATATAGCAGATTTGGTTAAAGATAGTCCATTATCATTAGGGTCACAGAATATAGCTGATCAAGCTTCAGGTGCTTATACTGGAGAAATATCTGCGACTATGCTGAAAGAGTTAAATTGCAAGTATGCACTGGTCGGACATTCAGAAAGACGATCTTACTACGGCGATACTAACGAATCAGTGGCTGCACGTTTCTGTCAAGCGCAAGAGCAAAACATTATTCCTGTTTTGTGCGTAGGAGAAACTCTTGAGCAACGCGAACAAGATCAAACATTCGCAGTGATTAATGAGCAACTTGATGCTGTTATTAATTTAGCAGGTATAGCGGCTTTTAATAACGCAGTCATTGCTTATGAGCCAGTTTGGGCCATAGGCACAGGAAAAACAGCAAGTGATGAGCAAGCGCAGGAAGTGCATTGCTATATTCGCCAGTATATTGCTGCTAAAGATCAAGTTATTGCAGATAAAATACAAATTTTATATGGCGGTAGTGCTAAGCCAGATAATGCAAAAGGCTTGTTTGCTATGCCTGATATAGATGGCGGCTTAATAGGTGGGGCTTCGTTGGATGCGGAATCCTTTTTAAAGATTTATTATTCAGTTTAAAGTGGTTAAATTTCCATGTATCAGGTAATTATTGTTATTCATGTGTTGCTAGGCTTAAGCATTGTTGGCTTAATTTTAATGCAGCAAAGTAAAGGTGCAGATGCGGGTTCTGCCTTTGGCACGGGTTCAGCAGGTTCTGTTTTTGGGGCTCAAGGCGCTGCGTCTTTTTTATCAAGAGCAACCGCTATTATGGCCACCTTGTTCTTTATAACGAGTTTAGGTCTTGCCGTTATTAATGGCCATAAAGGCGTGGCTTTTGATTTAATGAGTCAGCCAGAAGCTCAACAAGATGCAGCAGGTATTCCCGCTGCTAACGTAAAGTCCGAAGAAATACCCTCTATCACTGAAAATAAGTAGTATAGTTAATGCAGGTAGTAACGATTAGTCACCACCTGCATCTATTTAGAAAGTGAATTAGATAAAAAGAATACGCCGATGTGGTGAAATTGGTAGACACGCCATCTTGAGGGGGTGGTGACGAAAGTTGTGCCGGTTCAAATCCGGCCATCGGCACCAGTTAGGCATTCAGTAGAATGCAAAGCAGTACACAAACCCGCAAGTTATCTAACTTGGCGGGTTTTTTATTGTCCAACAAAATACAATGATATGCACTTGAGTTTATGCGCTACTAACTTAAGATGGGACGGTTTAGCTTAATCTTTCGCCCTGAGACTTTCGCTTTAAGTTGGTAGCCAATTTATGTCCTTTGTTAAAGTGTACGACTAATGTCTCAGTAAAGTCAGGTATAATTCGATGCTATTTCAATAACTTTAAATCGGCCTAATGAACATAAATTTCACCAAAGAAGAATACTTGTTATTGCTCGATATTATCTATATCGCTGATTGGATATTGCATGCCCACAGCGTAGGTGAACGTAGCGAAACAAAAGATTATTCAGCGTTATTTCAAAAACTAATGATACATGCCAAGGAGTTGGGCTATAGTGAATTAATTGAATTTTACGAATCAAACCAAGAGTATTCTCATACCGGTGTTTTTGAAGAGGAATCTGCGGCTCTTGGCTATCTTGATGAATTTGAAGGTGATTCATTTTGGGATGAGTTGATTTCAAGATTAGCTATGCGTGATGCTTTGATAGCACTTAAAGTAGGTAGTGCGCATGAGGTTGCATCGGAACTGCTGTTTCCGGCTCTTTCAAAGGCAGAAGAATATTGGAGTAAGGAATTTGAAACATTCGACTTAAATCGAATTTCCTTAAATAAAGGACCTAGTAGTATTCTGCATTAATCCCTGTTTCGATATTGATTTTATTGGATGCAATCGCTTTTCGATAAGACTCTGGATTCTCTATGCATTCTAGCGACTTCGGCAGTTCATGTCGGAATGATGACACTACACAACTTAGTTTATATTCGAGGCTTACATGAAGCATGGTTTAGCATTAGTGGTTTCTTTATGGTTGCTTTGTTATGTCAATATGGTGATGGCAGATAAGCAGTCTAGTTCTTCGCAAGCCTTACAATGTGCAGCATTTAGTCCTTATGTCGGCGATATTAACCCGCATTATGGCGCACATCCTTCTAAAGCCTTAATCAATGAGTTGTTAGATACTTTAATCAAGCAAACGCCTTTTCGCTGCATTATGACGTACGGGGTTTTAAATGGTTTGGATGCTACCTTTGCAGCGGCTAAAGCGCGACATCTTAAAGTGATCGCCATCCTTTGGCTGGATGATAATCCCGAAGTTAATAGCCTTTCGATTAACAAAGGCATAGAAGTTGCCAAGGCTTATCCTCAAACCATTATCAAGCTGAGTTGCGGCTCTGAAGTAAGAACACGTCATGGTTATCGCTTCGATGGCGAAATCAGTCGTTGTATTGATGCCTTGCGCAAGGCTGGAGTTAGTCAGCCTATAACCACGATAGATACTTGGTGGGAATGGTGTAATCGTTCTTTGACCTGCGCCCCGACTAATTTCGGCACGCAAGTCGATTGGATAGGCGTTAATGTCTTTCCTTGGTGGGAAAATTTATACTCCACTTTACATCCTTGCACGCCCGCTGAAAAGGCGGCAGATTTTCATATAGCCCGTCTTGAAGAATTACATAAAACCTATGCCGACAAAGATATTATCTTAACGGAGTTTGGCTGGCCTAATGGTCCAGAAGGTAGCGACGGCGGCCCCTCTAAAACAGGACAACGTTGTGGTATTGCCAATAGCAAAAATCAAAAGCAAGTGATTCAAGCAACCTTTAAACAACTGGCCAAGAAACACTGGTCAGGTATTGCTTTTGAAGCGTTTGCAGAGACATGGAAGCCGAGTAAAGAAGGCGACTCGGGTAGTTTTTGGGGGGTGTGTTCGGGTTTAGCACCTTATCGTTGCCTGCAAGGTTTGACTTTAAAATGAACATCACGCCCTCTATGCCGCGTATTGCCATAGCCAGCTTTATAGGCACAGCTATCGAGTTTTATGATTTTTATATCTACGGCATGGCGGCTTCATTGGTCATTGGGCCGGTATTTTTTCCTGGTGAGTCTGCCAGCAGCCAAGCACTTAGTGCCTTTCTTACCTTTGCCGTGGCTTTTTTGACTCGGCCTTTGGGGGCTATGTTATTTGGTCATTTTGGTGATCGTATCGGACGCAAAGCGACCTTAGTCAGTTCTTTGTTAGTGATGGGTATTTCAACGACCTTAATTGGTTGTTTGCCTAGCTATGCTCAAATAGGCGTTTGGGCACCGATCTTATTGTGTGTGTTACGCTTTTGTCAGGGCATAGGCTTAGGCGGTGAATGGGGCGGGGCGGCTTTATTGGCCACCGAAAATGCACCAGAAGGCAAGCGAGGTTGGTATGGTATGTTTCCTCAATTAGGGCCGCCGGTTGGATTTCTATTGGCGACAGGTAGTTTCTTAGGCTTAAGCCATAGCCTTAATGATCAACAATTTATCGATTGGGGTTGGCGACTGCCATTTCTGGCTAGTTCAGTATTGGTTATGATTGGTTTGTATGTTCGCTTAGCCCTGACCGAAACACCGGTCTTTACGCAGGTATTAGAACAACAGCAACGGGTGGCTTTCCCACTTAAGAATATCCTGAGCGTGCATTTGAAGTCTTTGATACTAGGCGCACTAGCTATGGTGGTTTGCTATGCCTTGTTTTATATCGCTACGGTATTTTCTCTGAGTTATGGCACGAGCACCTTACGCATTCCACGCCAGCAGTTTCTGGGTATGTTATGTATGGCTATTGTTTTTATGGCAATAGCCACGCCTTTATCGGCTTGGGCCAGTGATCGTTATGGCCGTAGACGGGTATTATTAATCGCGAGTAGTTTAGCCTTGCTATCTGGTTTTGCCTTAGAGCCTATGCTCAACAGTCATTCTCCGTTGCTTATTACTATTTTTTTAAGCCTAGAGCTGTTTTTAATGGGTGCTACTTTCGCACCTATGGGCGCTTTGTTGCCAGAACTATTTCCTTCTGCGTTACGTTATACAGGAGCCGGAACCGCTTATAACTTAGGTGGCATTTTAGGTGCATCGTTCGCACCTTATATCGCCCAGCGCTTAGTTAGCGAAGGCGGACTCGCTTGGGTAGGCGCTTATGTTTCATTGGCGGCAGCCATTAGTTTTTGTGCGGTCTTAATGATGCGAGAAACACGAGATAAGTCTTTGGCACATTAAGCTGGTGTAGTTTGCCTGTTTTCGCAGTCATTAAGCTCAGTAGTCTATTTTTGGAGTAAAACAGCTTTAGCTGTTTTAAAAAGTAATCACTGAAGCTTGGCACTCTAGGTTTTATAATGCTGACCGGCTGTGACGTTAGTGAATGGCATTTTCAGTCAGTTGTTTAGTAATGACGGCCGGTAATTGACTAGGTGCTTTAATGCGCAGTTGTTTATTAACATTAAAGCGACCAAACACCACTTCGATATCTTTATTAGCCACACCAAACTCCTTGGCCAAAAATCGAACCATGTGATCGGTCGCTTTGCCAGCAACGGGTGAAGCGGTCACACTGATTTTAAGTTGCAGGCCCTTGGCTTTGCCAATAACATCTTGTTTCGAACTAGGTTTTCCTAACACATTCAATATTAAAATATCAGCTTCCCACTGACAGAATGAAGTCATAGCTTGTTTTTTGTTGGCCATGTGCTGTTATGCTTTAAGCCAAAAGGTCATCGGTTTAGGCGTTTCTTCACTGTCATCTAAATCTTTCCATAGATAAGTAGTTTTTAGTTCAGGATGCTTTACATAACCGCGTTTATTCCAAAATTGATCTAAGGCTACATAATCGGCAGGTCGACGAGGATGATCTTCTGGTCTTTCTACACAGCAAAACGTTATATAGTTAAAGCCACCCAATTCAGCGGCATGCGCTTCTCGTTGTTCAAAAAATTTCACGCCTATCCCTAGTCCTCGATAAGTCTTGTTTAATACCGACTCACTGCAATAAAACACTTCATCAAGATTATAGCCTTGCTCGATAAATGGTTGCTTAAGAGATTCTGTTTCATAGCGCATAGGCAGTGCAGTAGACGCGCCCACTACTTTGTCGCCGTCTAAGGCCAAGATGATGACTGCTTCTGGTGTATCGATATAGGTTTGCAGATAAGTCTTTTCATAGTCATAACTGCCGTCATATAAATAAGGGAAGTCATGAAATACTTCAATTCTAAGTCTAGCGAGTTCGGGTATATAGTTCGCCAACTCATCGCCGCTACAGCGCTTAATGCTGATATGGTTAGGCATCGGTATTCTCTGAAGCAAAGCGGGCATTTTAGTCGAATTAACAAACAACACACAAGGCAAAAGGTATAAAACCAAAAACCTTCAAGCCTTTATTGATGCTTAGTTACGCTCACAAATGGATATCAATGAAGGATTCAGTACTCCTAAATTCATAGGGTTATTCAAACCCATCTTAACCAAAGCTTGGGTTCTTATGAGCCAATACAAAAGTAAAGTACCGGTTATTTTATAGTCGTGATGGAGTCTCTAATGGTTAGAGAATGTTTTTTATTAATGGTTGTTGTACTGAAATTGCCTGCAATCAAGGGCCTGATGTGTAAAAGTGACTGCAAAGCTAACTGAGATTAACGAGAAGCCGGTAATGGCACTGTTATTGCTAAATTATGTATTATCTAGCTTTACTTAAAGCGTAGTAATAAAACAGCATTTAAACGTTGGTTAATCTAACCTTTTGTAGTTCCGACCTTAGGCACCATAAGAAATGATCACTAAAATAGCTATACTTCTAGGTTTAATCACCCTTTTATTAACGGCTTGCGATCGAGAAAAAGTCGAAAAACATGAAGAAATCCCTACACTAGAGGCCACCACACCTTTTCGTGAAGACACGTCTGTTACCAAAGAATATGTTTGCCAGATTCATGCTATTAGGCATATTGAGGTTCGCGCTCTAGAAAGAGGCTATTTACAGACTATTTTTGTAGATGAAGGGCAAACAATTAGCAAGGGGCAACCCATGTTCAAAATCATGCCCAACATTTATCAGGCTGAACTGTTAAAAGCGCAAGCTGAAGCCAGTACGATGAATATCGAATATCTTAATACCAAAGGCTTGGCTGATCAAAATATCGTATCGCCTAATGAATTGGCGTTGGCAAAAGCCAAGTTAGATAAGGCGAGTGCAGAAGTGAAAATGGCGGAAACTCACTTAGGCTTTACCAACATCAATGCACCTTTTGATGGCATTATGGATCATTTGGCGGTTAGAAATGGAAGTCTTCTCGACGAAGGTTCTTTATTAACCACATTGTCTGACATCAGTAAATTATGGGTCTATTTCAACGTGCCAGAAGCCGAATATCTAGATTATAAGATGCACAATTCTGAGGATGATCGCACTAGGAAGGTAAAGCTAAGAATGGCTAACGGTCAGGTTTTCAATCAATCCGGTGTTATTGAAACGATTGAAGCTGATTTTGATAATTCAGCTGGTAATATCGAATTCCGTGCCACCTTCTCTAATCCTGACAAACTGCTTAGGCACGGCGAAACGGGGACGATTTTAATGCTCAAACCTTATAAAAACGCGATGCTTATTCCCCAAAAAGCAGTATTCGAAATTATGGATAAAAACTATGTCTACATTATCAATAACGAAGGCAAGTTGGAGCAAAGATTGATTAAGATTGAAGCTGACATACCTCATATGTTTATCGTAAATGAGGGCTTGAAAGACGATGACAAGATTTTGCTGGAAGGCTTGCGCAAAGTGCATTCTGGAGAAGAGGTAAAAATAGATTTAAAGCCGGCCGAAAAGGTTCGCTCAGAGTTGGAATTGTATACCGAATAACCTTTTAACCAGAGACTCATATGTTTAATATTTTTATCAAAAGACCGGTGATGGCGATTGTGTTATCGCTAGCGTTTCTATTTATGGGCTTATTAGCGATTCGGACTTTGCCCATTTCTCAGTTTCCTGATATTGCGCCACCTCGGGTGACGGTTAATTTATCGTTTCCTGGCGCCAGTGCCGATGTACTGGTGAAATCATCCCTGATTATGATCGAACGTGCCATCAACGGCGTGCCCGGCATGAAATATATTACTTCGGATGCCACCAGTGCAGGCGAGTCGACCATTCAAGTGTATTTCAATTTAGGTACTGATCCAAATCTCGCGATGGTTAACGTGAAGACTCGCGTAGATCAAATGATGAGTAGACTGCCAGACTTGGTGCGCTTGGAGGGCGTGATTGTAAACTTCGTCCAGCCCAGCATGCTCATGTACGTTAATCTCTACAGCAAAGACAAAAACGCCGATCAGAAGCTTTTGTTCAATTATGCCTACGTCAATGTTCTTCCAGAAATTCAGCGTATCTTTGGTATCGCACAAGCAACAATATTGGGTTCTCGTCAATATGCGATGCGAATTTGGCTAAATCCAGATCGGATGCGGGCTTATAGTGTCTCGGTAGATGAGGTGATGGATGCTATCTCAAGTCAAAGTATTATCGGTAGGGCGGGTCGATTAGGCCAAAGTACCGGCATGACCGCGCAGGCCAAAGAATATGTGTTGGTCTATAAAGGACGTTTTAATAAACCGGAAGAATACGAGGACATTATTATTCGAGCTCAGTCGAATGGTGAGATCTTACGCATTAAAGACATTGCCAAGGTCGACCTAAACAGCGAGTTTTATAATATTTACTCCGATAAAGATTCCTTTCCTTCGGCGTCGATGGTGCTTAAGCAAAGCTATGGCACTAATGCCAGCACCGTTATTGAGGAGGTGAAGGCAAAATTGGAAGAGTTGAAAAAAACTTTCCCAGAGGGTATGGATTATGAAATCAACTACGATGTATCCAGATTTGTGGATGCGTCTATTGAAAAGGTTCTACATACCTTAATGGAAGCTTTCGTATTGGTTTCATTGGTGGTTTTTATCTTTTTGGGAGACTGGCGCTCTACCTTGATCCCTATCCTTGCAGTACCGGTTTCGCTGATTGGAGCCTTCGCCGTTATGTCGGCGTTCGGACTTTCGATCAACCTGATTACCTTGTTTGCTCTGGTGCTGGCCATAGGTATTGTAGTTGATGATGCGATTGTGGTGGTCGAAGCGGTGCATGCGAAAATGGAGGCTGAAAATGTCTCCCCTTATGTCGCTTCGAAACAAGTCTTGAGCGAAATTGGTGGAGCCATTGTTGCGATCACCTTGGTCATGGTGTCGGTGTTCATTCCTATTGCCTTTATGCCAGGGCCGGTTGGCGTATTTTATCGACAGTTCGCTATCGCCATGTCGTCATCAATCGTTATTTCAGCAATCGTGGCCTTATCGCTGTCTCCTGTGCTGTGCGCGATGATCCTTAAAAATACACATGGACAAGCAAAACGCAGAACACCGATCAGTCTATTCATTGATGCTTTTAACATCCTTTTTGAAAAGGTGACGGGACGATACATTAAAATTCTTAATCTCGTCATTATGCGGCGGATGCTAACCATTTTGGTTTTGGGTGGATTTTGTTTAGGTATTTATTCGGTCAGCCTAACCTTACCTTCTGGGTTTATTCCTGGCGAAGATCAAGGCATGATTTATGCCATTATTCAAACGCCGCCCGGCTCAACCATCGAGGTGACCAACAAAGTGGCGAGGCAACTGGAAGTGATCGCTGAAGAAATTGACGGCGTGCAATCGGTTTCTTCTTTGGCGGGCTATGAGGTGCTTACCGAAGGACGTGGCTCCAACGCCGGTACGGTTATTATCAACCTGAAAGAATGGTCGCAGCGTAAGCATTCCGTTTTAGAAGTGATCCACGAACTAGAGGAAAAAACCCATGACTTCGGTGCGGTCATCGAGTATTTCCAACCCCCAGCAGTGCCAGGTTATGGTGCGGCATCCGGTTTGGCCTTTCGCTTATTGGATAAAACCGTAGACACGGATTACTTCGAGTTTGACAAAATTAACCATACCTTCATGGATGCGATGCGCAAACGCAAGGAGCTAACGGGCTTATTTACTTTTTATGCGGCCAATTATCCGCAATATGAACTGATCATCGACAATAAACTGGCTATGCAAAAAGGCGTGTCTATTGAAAAAGCGATGAATAACTTAGATATCATGATCGGTAGCACCTATGAGCAGGGTTTTATTCGCTTTAATAACTTTTTTAAGGTCTATGCCCAAGCTCTGCCTGAATTTCGACGCTTCCCTACAGATGTGTTGAATTACTACGTCAAAAATGACAAAGGCGAAATGGTGCCGTACTCCGCTTTCATGACTATGGAGAAAAAACAAGGCCCCAACGAGATCACCCGTTATAACCTCTATAACTCGGCCGCTATTCGTGCCGAGCCAGCAATGGGTTATACCACTGGCGACGCTATCAAGGCGATCCAAGAAGTCGCTGCTGAAGTGTTACCTAAAGGCTTTGAAGTGGCCTGGGAAGGTTTGACCTTTGACGAGGCCCGTCGGGGTAATGAATCGATTGAGATTTTCGCGGTCGTTTTAATATTTGTATATCTAGTGTTAGCTGCGCAATACGAAAGCTTTATCTTACCATTAATCGTGATCTGTTCACTGCCGCCTGGTATTTTTGGCGCTTTCTTTTTACTGAAAACATTGGGCCTTGCTAATGATGTCTATTCCCAACTAGGGATGGTGATGCTTATTGGTTTACTCGGCAAAAACGCGGTATTGATTGTTGAATTCGCTGTACAAAAGCAAGCCCAAGGCATGTCCGTTAAAGAGGCCGCAATTGAGGGCGCAAAAGCACGTTTTCGGCCCATTTTAATGACCTCCTTTGCCTTTATAGCCGGCTTAATACCCTTGGCGATAGCAACTGGAGCCGGTGCTGTCGGTAATAGAACCATCGGTACTTCTTCACTAGGTGGGATGATTTTCGGTACTGTGTTTGGTGTCATCCTTATTCCAGGACTTTATTATATATTTGCCAAAATGATAGAAGGTAAAACATTAATTGCAAACGAAGATCTAGATCCTTTAACAGAAACTTATCACTACGGTACTGATGATGACAAAGACTAAAGTTTTTCATCTGATAGCATTAGGATCAGCGCTACTGATGTTACAGGCTTGCGGAATTCCTGACTTGATCAGCAAAAAGGAAGAGAGCCATCTGCCTGAGAGCTTTAAAGCAGGTCTTTTGGACGAAACCAATTCGGCCACTGTGAAATGGAAGGATTTTTTTGAAGATACTCATTTATCAAGCTTGATTGACACGGCGGTCGCCAACAATAAAGAAGTGAATATGATGATGCAGCGTATTAGCGTTGCAAAAAATGAAATTCAAGCGCGTAAAGGCGCCTATTTACCTTTTGTGAGTATGGGGGCAGGAGTCGGTGGTGCAAAATCGGGCAATTATACGCCAGAAGGTGCTCTTGAAAATAATCTAGCCTTACCTAATGGTCAGGCATTCCCTAGCTTCGTGGGTGATTATCAATTTGGCTTGTTTTCAACGTGGGAGATTGATGTTTGGAAAAAGCTAAGAACTGCCAAGCAAGTTGCTGTGTTTGAGTATATGGCGACAACGGAAGGTAAAAATTTCTTAGTGACTAATCTGGTCGCTGAAGTTGCACACGCTTACTATGAGTTGATTGCCTTAGATAATCAGCTTGAAAACTTAAAGCAAAACATCAGTATTCAGCAAAATGGTTTGGCAATGGTTAAGCAACTACTACTGTTTGCAAGAACCACTACACTGGCGGTCAAACGTTACGAAGCAGAAGTAGCCAAAAATCAAAGTAAGCTCTATGAAATAACCCAGCAAATTACGGTCACTGAAAATCGAATTAACTTTCTGTTAGGGAGAATGCCACAAGCTATTGTCAGAGCTTCAACGGGATTTATGGGCAGTAAACCCAAACTGATTAATGCTGGCGTGCCCTCACAGTTATTAAAAAATCGACCGGATATAAAAAAAGCGGAGCTTGAGCTCTCAGCAGCAAAATTAAATATAGACGTGGCGAGAGCCAATTTTTATCCTACTTTTAATATAAATGCTGGGGCAGGATTTAATGCTTTCGCGCTTAAATTTTTGATCAATACGCCAGAATCATTAGCGCTTTCTGTCGCAGGAGACTTAGTTGCACCCTTGGTCAACAAGAATGCCATCATAGCAGAATATAAAAATTCAAATGTTAAGCAAATTCAGGCGGCTTTTGAGTATGAACAAAGTATTATCAACGCTTACGCTGAAGTATCTAATCAACTGTCAAACATAGATAATTTGGATAAAAATTATCTGCTTAAGAGAAAACAAGTCGATACTTTAGTCCAATCAATCGATGTTGCTAACCAGCTATTCAAATCAGCTCGTGCAGACTATCTGGAAGTTTTGTTAACTCAACGGGATGCTTTAGATGCCAAAAGAGAGCTGATTGAAACTAAGCAAAAGCAAGTTAATGCTATGGTGGATCTTTATAAATCGCTGGGTGGCGGTTGGCAGTAGTTGTAGATCGGATGCCCCCTGCGTCAGAATAGTTGTCGCCTCAAATTTTAAGAAAAAATAAAATTTGAGATTAGAAATGAAAACATATAAAAGATATTCCGTAGGCTTCAAAGAACAGGCCTTGGTAAAAGTATATAGTCGTAGCAATGACCAAACGATTGAATCGATCGCAAACGAATTAAATATCAACGTAACTACATTAAAAGATTGGATGAAACAAAGTAAAAAGGCCAGCAATAAGGCTGCATCACCGACCTCAAAACGCCCCATGGATTGGCGTCCAGAAGAACGACTTACCGCCTTACAGCAAAGCTATAGCTTACTCGGTGACGACTTAAATACCTGGTGCCGTGAACGTGGTGTTTTTGCTCATCAACTCGAGCAATGGAAAATAGAGTTCTGTAGTCATGGCGACATAGATGAATCGCGTGAAAAAGCGCAATCCTTACGTGTATTAAAAATAGAGAATCAAAGTCTTGAGCGAGAATTATTACGTAAAGACAAAGCCTTAGCAGAAGCCGCAGCGCTGTTGGTACTGCAAAAAAAGTTCCGAGCGCTCTTGGGGGGAGAGGTCGAATGACTAGCCACGAAGAGCGCCAGCAAGTGATTATATTACTCAATGAATCAGTAACAGCAGGAGCGCGTCAAGCTAAAGCCTGTGAAATATTAGGCCTAAGCGAGCGAACCATACAGCGCTGGCAGACAGGTGAGACTGTTCGCTGTGATCAACGCCTTATACGCAGCTATCAACCGCCACATAAGCTAACAGATATCGAGCGCGCTGAAGTGTTAGCCATCGCTAATTCCGTTGAGTTCGGTCATCTACCGCCGAGTCAGATCGTACCACGACTGGCTGATCAAGGCTGCTATGTGGCGTCTGAATCAACGTTTTATCGTATCTTACGAGACGAAAAACAGCTGACCCATCGGCACAGTGAGCGTCCGCCTCAAACACGCACTAAACCACGCGCCATCTGTGCCACAGCGCCTAATCAGTTGTACAGCTGGGACATTACTTATTTACCATCCGTTATTCGTGGACAGTTTTTTTATCTCTATCTATTTGTTGATATTTTTAGTCGAAAAATCGTTGGTTGGCAGGCCTATGAAGAAGAAAGTAGCGCTTTGGCTGGCGAACTATTACGAGATCTTTGTCACCGTGAAGGCATACAGTCAAACCAGTTAATTCTACATTCTGATAATGGCAGTCCCATGAAAGGATCAACCATGCTAGCGACCATGCAACAACTGGGTGTTATGCCATCTTTTAGTCGACCCTCGGTTAGTAATGACAATCCGTACTCAGAATCATTGTTTAAGACCTTGAAATATCGACCTCAATATCCTCTAAAACCCTTCGCTGATGTCACAGACGCACGTCAGTGGATAACGGGATTAGTCGAGTGGTATAACCATGAGCATCGTCACAGCGCTATCAACTTTGTCACGCCAGCACAGCGACATGAGGATTTAGATGAAAAGCTTCTCAATAATCGTAAAGCCGTCTACGAGGCTGCCTATGCTAAAAATCCACAACGCTGGAGTGGAAACACTCGGAATTGGCAAAGAGTCGAAGCTGTTCATCTTAACCCCGATAAAGTAAAAGAAGGTGATGCAAAAAATTTTGATATCCAGATAAGAAAAGTAGCGTAAGTTTTAACCGTCGAGGCGACAACTACATTGACAATTTCCGGATGTGGCCAGATGCAAAACACCTCATGTTTTGAGGTGTGAAAGGGATAATTAGCTAAAGCGAGTAGGATGGGCTCGGGATGCTTTGCCCATCCTACTCGCGGATTTAGCCATCAACACTAGTAATAGTGTCGATACCAATAGGATAGGATTACGCGTTTACGCTGGAAAATTGAGCATGAAAGCTTCAATACACTCAAAAATGAAAATAATTATTTAGCTCTTCTTTTTGACAAAGAGGGGTTATAGAAGCGATTTGTATTGTTAACGAAAATTTATATAGACTAACTTTAAGCCAGATTACTCCCGCATTATTTTTTGTTGAGGCGCATTAAAAAAATGGGCTGCTTAGCTTCACGTTAAATACCCCAGCAGATATTTTTGTGGGCTTACGCGGGCGCTAGATACCCCACCAGCCATTCTTGTTGCCTTACTATTGTATTTAGATAGTTAAGCCAGAATTTTTGTAGACTAATGAGAGCAATCATTAACTGACAAGCCGTTTTTGTGCGTCAACTCGCGTCATAATTAGCTCATAAGCGGTTTTTATTGACATGCAATCGGGCTAAATTTTTAGAAAAAACCTAGCTTAGGGCAGTAAACTCAGCAGGCGCTATATCTTCAGCAGCTAATGTACTAACGAGTATCGCCTTTGGTATAACTATTGGTGTTAATGCCTGTAAATTCTTCTTATGGCGAATGCCGCTTGCAGCAGATAGAGGTCAGCCAAGTAGGTTGGGCTAACGGCTCTATCGTTAACACAACACTTCCACATGAAGGTGTTGGCTTGCGAAAAGATGCAACCCAAGTTTACGCGATTGCCCTACGACTTATGGATTTAGTAGGCCAAAATAAGACTTGCTATCACGCGCTACGCTTGGGAGGTCTTATTACGGTCTAGAGGATGTCAATTTAAGAAATCATTGGTTTTTCTAATATCTAACTGATGTTACGCAGTAACGAGGTTTTACTCTCGTTTGCCGCGCCGAGCACCGCAGGTTTTGTTGGGATTAGCCCGAAGGGGCGCGGCATGGATGCCGCGCGTCGGTAGGAGGGCAGGAAGCCCTCTCTGCCGACCTCCAAAAAAACCGAGGAGCG
>CAIVYW010000064.1 GCA_903910205.1 uncultured Methylococcaceae bacterium
TATTAACTCACTTGGCATAAATGCCGAAGAGTTTTTAATCGACAACCGAATTTTCGAGGCCGCAGAAATCGGCAGAATTCACGCCAGGGCGGCCTAACTTTTGGCGAAGGTATTGATTCTTAGCAAGTATCTTTTTAGTGACCCCTGAAACTTGGGTCAATTCATCTACCGTTTTGAACGGACCTTTTTCGGTTCTATATTTAACGATCGCTTCAGCCTTTTTCTGGCCTATACCTGCTAACGCATCAGCGATGGTTTTTGCATCAGCACTATTAACATTAACGGGAGCGGCCATAGCAACAGAATTTACGACAAATAACGCCAATAACATAATTAACTTTTTCATTTTCTTTCCTAAAGTGATTAAAAAATTAAATTGAATAGCTTTGATGTTGAATCAACATAACAAAGATACTCATAGGGAAAGTCTATTGGCTGATGTCGAAAAGACAAGAGTCATAATGAAAAATAACTCCTTTAGGGGGCGTTAGCAATAATAATGGCTCTCTTAGGTGCCGGTAAGCCCTCACAGGTTAATTGTAAGTCATCAGGATTTAAAAAATCTTTGAGTGAATGAAACTGCATCCATTCAGTGCTACGTTGTTCTTCAATGCTAGTTGGCGTCACATCAATTAAGCGGATATTTTTAAAGCCACAACGCTTTAGCCAACTGATTAAAGTATCGCAACTGGGTAAAAACCAAACATTGCGCATCATGGCATAACGATCCTCAGGCAGTAAAGTCTCACCTAACACACCGTCTATGACCAGTGTTTCTAAGATCAATTCTCCACCTGAGCTTAAGCAATCTCTTAGTTCCATGAGATGATCAAGAGGTGACCTGCGATGATAAAGCACGCCCATAGAGAACACCGTATCGAAGGCTTTTAGACCATAAGGCAGATCTTCTATACCTAAAGGCAAAATATAAATAGGCGCAGCTCCGTAACATTTTTTAATAAGTTGAAATTGCATGACATTCAGCAAAAAAGGATCTATGCCTATGACCATTTTTGCTTCTGCCCCTAGCATACGCCAGCAATGATAACCGTTGCCACAACCTACATCTAAAACCAAACGATGTTTAAGTGGACTAATATGATCTTTTAACCTATCCCATTTCCAATCTGAACGCCATTCGGTGTCGATGTTAATGCCGAATAAGTCGTAAGGACCTTTACGCCACGGGTGTAGGGATTTAAGTTGTTGTTCAAAGACTAGACTCTCTGAGGGTGATAACTCCTTTGCTAAACCAATTTGAATAGCAGAAGCATCCAAGGTTCTCTGCGCTGTATTTAAAGGCACTAACTGTTCAATGAGCTTTTGCCATGCGTCTAAATGACCATGTCTTGTAGTATCAAATGCTTTCGCCAATTGTTGTGGCAATAGCGCTACCCAAGCATCGGCTTTTGCAGCACGTAAGGTTTCGTATAAAGGTTGATAATCCATTGTTTTCACTTTCCTTTGACACACTATATGCGAGACGGGGTTTATAACCCAGACCTAAACGTTTGAATGCTTCAATAACTTTCGAAACCTTAAACGTTATGAACGGGGTTGCAAACCCCCGTCCCGCTTATTGCAAACCCCATCCAGAATCAGGTATTTTATAAGGCGTATTTTTTATAAGGGCGCATGCAATACGCCCCTACGGGCCTTAAGAACTTTTTGCAGCTAACGCCTCAATATTGCGCTTGGCTAAGCTATCAATAACAGCCGATAAAGAGCCCTTAGTTTGCACTTCGGTACTGAAAGTCGTGCGGTAATTAGTGATTAAGCTCACGCCCTCAATCATGATGTCGTAAGCCTTCCATTCACCGTCAACTAATAACATGCGGTAATGTACGGCAACGGGCTGTAGTCCAGGTTGTAATACTTCAGTTTTTACTACCGCCTTAGTTGCGCCCTCTTCCATTTCTAGGGGTAAAAAGCGTATAGACCAATCTTTAAATTCCACAAAAGCACGAGAATAGGTTCTAACTAACAAGGTCTGAAATTCTTTTTTAAAGCGAAGTTGCTCGTCTGGTGTTGCAGAGTTCCAAAGCTTACCTAACACTAAAGCAGATATTTTATCGAAATCGGTATGCGGCAAAATAGCTTCATTCACAAATTTATTAACATTAGCAAAATCTTTGATAAATGCCTTATCTTGCATTTTATGTTGCAGTTTTGTCGAAGCACTTTCAATGGCAAGTTGTGGAGCAGATAACTCTGCGGCCATAATATGAGCAAGCGGCATTAATGCCAGTAATGCTGCAAAAAAACCTAACAACGTGTAGCGTCTAACGTTCATAAAACCCTCTAAGTTAAAACTAGTTTATAGTTACTCTATTTTCGAATAGGAGTAGTACTTTCCCTGATACAATAAATCTCCGTTGTATAGATCATAATACGATTTTTAGGCCTCAACTTATGATTTTTCTAAACCCATAAATAGGATCAAGATGCCTTATAATACCATTAATTTTCCCAGTACACGCATGAGAAGAATGCGTTATAACGATTTCTCTCGACGTTTAATGCGTGAAAATCACTTAACGGTCGATGATTTGATTTATCCTGTCTTTGTTACCGAAGGCGTTAAACAACGAGTCGCCATTGCTTCTATGCCTGGCGTAGAGCGTGTTTCTCTGGATGTTTTATTGGCAGAAGCCGAAGAAATTTGTCGCTTAGGTATTCCTGCAATCGCGTTATTTCCTGTTGTTTCCAGCGATAAAAAATCAGCTGATGCCGCAGAAGCCTATAATCCAGAAGGTTTAGCGCAATGTACTATCAGAGCCTTAAAAAAAGACTTTCCTGATTTAGGTATCATTACTGATGTCGCTTTAGATCCTTTTACCAGCCATGGCCAAGACGGTTTAACTAATGATGCTGGCTATGTCATGAATGATGAAACCATTGAGGTTTTAGTTAAACAAGCACTATCTCATGCCCAAGCCGGAGCAGATATAGTCGCACCCTCGGATATGATGGATGGTCGTATTGGCGCGATAAGACAGGCACTAGAAGCGCATCAACACATCCATACCTTAATACTCGCTTACTCCGCTAAATATGCCTCCAGCTTTTATGGGCCGTTTAGAGAAGCGGTAGGTTCTGCGGCTCAGCTAGGTAAAAGCAATAAATACAGCTATCAAATGGATCCTGCTAACTCTGACGAAGCCTTGCGCGAAATTTACTTAGATTTACAAGAAGGCGCGGATATGGTCATGGTTAAACCAGGCATGCCCTATTTAGATATTATTCGTAGCGTTAAAGAACACTATGGTGTGCCGACCTTTGCTTATCAGGTCAGTGGTGAATACGCCATGATTAAAGCCGCTGCACAAAATGGTTGGTTGGATGAACAACAAGTCGTATTAGAATCCTTATTAGCCTTCAAACGCGCAGGCAGTGATGCAATCTTGACTTATTACGCTAAATCAGTCGCGCAATGGTTACAAGCATGAGTTCTATAGACCGTTATGCCGTATTCGGCCAGCCCATTAGCCACAGTAAATCACCGCGTATACATCAGTTATTTGCCGAACAAACTGGCCAATGTTTGCACTATAGCGCATTAGAAGTCCCGGCTGAGCAATTTACCGATGCTGTAACATCGTTTTTTGCAAACGGTGGCAAAGGTTTAAATTGCACCGTGCCCTTAAAGGAATTAGCTTGGGCTTATGCAGGACTTAAAACTGAACGCGCTCAACGTGCAAAAGCCGTCAATACCTTAGCCTTACAAGAAGACGGCTCTATTTTGGGTGATAACACCGATGGTATAGGCCTAGTCACTGATTTAATAGGCAATCATGCGATCAACTTATCCGGTCGTCGCATCTTGATATTAGGAGCGGGCGGTGCAAGTCGTGGCATCATCAGTCCGCTGCTTGCAGAAGCGCCAGAAAGTATCGTCATTGCTAATCGCACGATTGCTAAAGCCCAACAATTAGTTGGCGAATTTTCAGAGCAGGGTAAGCTCAGCGCGTGTGGTTTTAATGAATTAAATACGCAATCATTTGATTTAATCATTAATGCCACCTCCAGTAGTTTAACGGATGATCTGCCCCCCTTAGCCAAGGATTTGTTAGCGAATCAAGGCAGTTGTTATGATTTAGCCTACAGCAATAAAGCGACTGTTTTTGTACGCTGGGGATTGGAGCATAATGCGTTAAAAAGTGTAGATGGCTTAGGTATGTTGGTTGAACAAGCCGCAGAAGCGTTCTATATTTGGCGTGGAGTACGGCCTATCACTGCACCGATTATTGACTTGTTAAATACAGAGCGGCACTAAGCAATGTACAGGAAATAATAGCATCAAGTAATATCTAGCTCCCCCCCTCACTTTACGCCCCCCCTTTTTTAAAGGGGCGTAAAGTGAATATTGACAACAACCCCAATCTCAGCACTTTACCGCCATTAAATTAGTAAAGAAATACAACCTCTTGTAAAGCTGTCTTTTACCTGAATGACGTTAACCACGTCATCCTATGTCGAGGCCAAAACCACACCAACAACCCTCCATTTAGCCTAAGTGCAGTCTATACAATACCTATCAGACTCCCAGTAACTGGGTGCGTAGCTACGACAAATGCAAAATTTTAGGGTTGCCGTCATACGGTAAAAGGTTACCGCCTCATGGCAAAAGGTTACCGCCTCATGGCAAAAAGTTACCGCCTCATGGCAAAAGGTTACCGCCTCATGGTAAAAGGTTACCGCCTCATGGTAAAAGGTTACCGCCTCATGGTAAAAGGTTACCGCCTCATGGTAAAAGGTTACCGCCTCATGGTAAAAGGTTACCGCCTCATGGTAAA
>CAIVYW010000065.1 GCA_903910205.1 uncultured Methylococcaceae bacterium
GGCAAAGATAAGCCTGGTTGGAATTGGATACGGTTCATAGCCATGACAATCTCTCTTTGCTAGGTTTGTTTGGGTCAGTATGCACCTTATAATTGAGAAAATCTGGTTTAGCTGAAGCATCTTGCTAATCAGGATGCAGTTTGCATCATTTGCGATTCGTCACCAATTGCCGCCTTATGGTTGAGATATCAGGCCGATTTTTAAAAGGCGTATTTGCTGGACTTTCTTTAATTGCAGCTTCAATTTTGTTTCCTATCTTATGTAGTGCGACTGATAATTTCATTCCTTCAGCTACAAGTGCGTCATATTCGACCTGATAAGGAAGCCATTTATCTGTTGTTTTCTGCTCTTTTGCATTAACTGGAATACTATACGAGGCCAATTCACCTCTTACTTTTTCTACAAAGCCAAACTGTTCAATGGCAGTATCAAAAATAATGCTATCACGTTCAGCTTCAGAATAACCTATCAGTTCTTTATCTTCGTTTTGTACTAGTTCCCGTTGCCATTCCTGAAACCCATTCATTACTCCATAACATGTTCTGGTGCATATTAAAGTGGCAATAAGCTTTTCTTTGCGCGTCAAGCCGTGCTCAAGTTGTTTAATGCTGGAAATTAATTCATCTTCTGAAGGTAAATCATGGCTGGGTGGGCTAGAGCCAAGTTCTTCAGCTTTTTTTTGGAAAACGTCATAGAGCATGGTTGTTAGTGAGAAATCGACAACACGCATAATATGGCATTGTTTTTCTTCTGGAAGGGCGAGAAAAATCGCCTCATTTTCAATATCTTGTTTATTGATCTTGTCTGATAGGATTTTAAAAATAACAACACTCCGTTCAAGGTGTAAACGTTCAGAGGGAATAACCCAAAGCAGGGGGAACGAATCCCTGCTTGTCAGCCGCTAAGCCTATTGGGTTAAATTGATTATATCAGGGGTTTTATATATTCTTAAGTATCGCGTAAAAGTCTTTCTTTGTTTTTCCAGCTTGTGCAGCCATGCTTTTTATAAGTGTTTGTGAGAATGGCGACTTAGGGCAATCAACAGTTACTTTGTATTTTCTGCCGTCCTTAATCAATACCCATTGTTCATGCGAACCTTTTTGGGTATCAAATGAAAACCCTAGATAACTTAATATAGCCTTCAAATCCTTGCAGGTTATAGGCGGAAAATCTCCACTCATACCAGTCTTAACGGCATTGTTTCACTAAATATGACACTAGCAGAATGATATACAGAACTCATAAGCCCAATAAAATAGTATTCCAACCATGACGAAAGCGGTGCGCTTCTGCTCAATAACTGCCCACCATATTCTTTGTCGTTTAACGCCTCACTGACATAAAATTCTATTTGTTCTTCAAGCTTTATTTTTGCATCAGGCAGGGTTTCAGCTTGAACGGCTAAAGTAAAATCTAAGCATACGGCTACCCAGAGCCCTTCCTCTTGCTTTGCATAGCATCTTAAAATAAGTTGTTTTGGGTTCATAAGCTCATTGTTCATTAGCTTCTTCTCGATTAAATTTAAACCCTGAAAGGTCTCTTTTATATCCTGCAAAAAAAGCCTTTAATTCCTGCTGTGTGGTATTAATAACTGATAACTGTAACTCGATTAATACTTGCGCCTGTTCATCAGTAAAGCCAACTGACTTAAGCCTATTGGCAAAATGTAAGGTATCAAAAGTAATGGTGGTCATAATAGCTTTACCAATGCCGCAATAACCGCGACTTGAGCCAACATTAAAGCGCCCACCCATTTAACAATATCGACTTTAAGTTCAAGGATTTCCCGATGTAAATCTGATTTGGTTGCCAGCTCGCCCTGCGCCTTTTTTAAAACAGCTACCACTGCTTCTGATTGCTGCCGCGTAAGTCCGCTGCTTTCAAGTTCATTAACTAATTCGTGAGTATCAAAGGTTATGGTTGTCATGGTGTCCGCCCTCATTGTTGATTATATGCACTTTATTAAGCTTTATTATACTTGGTTGAATAACTACAATACCTTCGCCAATTAATATGAACAATTTATAGATATCGAAGTAATAAAAAAGGTCAGAGAAGGTAAAATATAGCTTCTAAAAAACATTCACACCTCAACTGACCATGAATGAAATCATAGCAATAGTAAACACC
>CAIVYW010000066.1 GCA_903910205.1 uncultured Methylococcaceae bacterium
AGGATTAGGCATAATAACGATGGGCTTAGTGCTAGGATCAATTAAAAACTGAGCAAATGAAAACAAAGCCTCGCGTGTGCCACTGACAGGTAAAACCTGGGTTTCAGGATTAATGCCTGCGGATGGAATTTGAAAACGTTGAGCTAGCCAATCAGCAATGGCGCATCTGAGTTCAGGTATGCCTTTGGTGGTTGGGTAATTGGATAAGCCTGAGATATGTTTTAACAACGCTTCTTCAATAAAAGCTGGCGTTGTGTGGGTAGGTTCGCCTATCGATAAGACGATTGCCGACTTGTCGGCAGGCGGAACAATGCCGGCCTTAAGTTGGGCTAATTTTTCAAAAGGATAGGGATGTAAATGTTTTAAGTTAGGGGTCATGGCTGGTTATTCACGATAAAAAATCTGTCTATTAACCGACAGGCGTTGGCGAGTCGGAAGATCAACATGAGTGACAACGCAACTACTTTGATTTTGTAAGTGAAACAGATCAGGGACAGTCGCACTTTCATTATTGCCGCCATTTTACCGTAAGTTTTTATCTTGGGCTTACTCTTGTCATATTTATTTTAGTTGCTTGCCAAATATGCCACATAATTGGCCTTAGGTAACTGATGTTATTAATCGCTGCAAAAGTTTTTGCAGTTATCTTTGTAGAGCTGATTGCTGGGATATAGCAAAAGCGGAATCCCAGCTGTGGAACGTTGGAGCCCGAGTTAAAAAAACCATGACTTTTTATTTTAGGCAGAGGCGTTATAAAGTAAAATACGCAGCTTTATAACGCTTCACTATGTGAATCATCTCAAACTTCAAAGACAAATATGAAAAATTACAAAATTGCAATATTAGCCGGTGACGGTATTGGCCCAGAAATCACTAAAGAAGCCATCAAGGTTCTTAAATTAATTGAACAGCGCAATGACGTTACTTTTGAATTAATGCCTGCTGCTTTCGGTGCTTGCGCTTATTTTGAATTTGGCGATGCGTTCCCACAAGCGACTATCGATATTTGTGATCAAGCCGATGCCATACTCAAGGGTACTATTGGTTTAAGTCATGAAGAATCTAAAAAAATACCTATCGATAAACAACCAGAACGTGGCGCTTTATTACCGCTACGTCGCCGTTACAATACTTACGCTAACTTTCGTCCGGTTTTTTTACCCAAAGCCATTGCCCATTTTTCGCCGCTTAAAGCTGAAATTATTGGTGAAGGTATCGATATTATTATGGTGCGTGAATTGGTGGGCGGTTTATATTTCGGTCATAAAGAATCTGGCATTAATGAGCAAGGTTTGCGTTATGTTAAAGAAACCTTGGAATATGATGAGTTGCAAATTAGCCGTATCTTGCATCAAGCCTTCAAATTAGCGCAAAAACGTAAGAAAATACTGCATAACATCCATAAAAGTAATGTCTTAAAATCTAGCGTACTTTGGAATGAAATTCTTGATGAAGTGGCTGTTGAGTATCCTGATGTTGAAGTGATACATCAATTAGTCGATTCTGCGGCAACCAATTTATGTCTTAGACCGACTCAATTTGATGTGATGGTCATGGAAAATATGTTCGGTGACATACTCAGTGATCAAGGCGGTGGTATTTTAGGTTCATTAGGACTCATGCCTTCTGCTTGTTTAGGTGATGATAAAGCTTACTATGAACCATCACATGGCTCTGCACCTGATATCGCCGGAAAAAACATAGCCAATCCTTACTCTATGATCGGCTCTGTTGCGATGATGTTAGAAAATAGTTTTGATATGGCCGAAGAAGCTAAAAATGTGTGGGCGGCTATGCAAGGTGTATTTGCCGATGGTTATTCAACGGCGGATCTTTCTAAGCCCGGTACGGGCGTAAAAATGATTTCTACCGCTGAATTTGGCGATAAGGTTGTTGAAAAATTAAGTTTGATACCAAGGGTGTAGTCGCTCGTAGTCACGTAGGTCGTGTTAGGCACTAGCCGTAACCCGACCTACGTGAAGTACATTAAAACTCAAAATGCACGCGGCCATTATAAATATCGACAGGGCCACGATCGGCATTAAAGCCCGGATTAGCTAAATGTTGATAATCTAACGTTATCCAAGTCGATGGCAAGGCATGCCATTGGTAATACACATCAACGACCTGTTCAGGTTTGTAATTAATCGCACCATCCCCTATAAAACCATCTATACCACCCATATTCAGATAGGCGACATGTTCTTTAGAAATCCAGCTTTGTGCATAACCTAGACCTATAGAATCTTTTGCTCGCCCCCAACGTGTACCTTTCATAATGCCACCAAAAGACAGGGATCGATCTGCTGAGGTATAAGAATAGACTTCAGTTTTTCCATCAGAATACATGCCTCTAAAAAAGGTGCCTATATCTTCGCTAATGCTCTGCTCCATATTGATACCGATACCCATTTTGATATTGGCTTTTCGTGCCCAGCAAAGATCAGGGGCATTAGCATTGGGATTTTCATAATTAAAGGTCGTACAAGTCGTTGCATTTTTACCGGTTGGATCAGCCTGAAAGGCAGAAACAGCATCACTATAACTTCCTGATCTTTCTCGATTTCTATAACCTAAAAGCCTGACCGCTCCCGCTAATCCATAAAGTACATGCTTATGTTCAAGTTCTACTTGATCACCATAGTTATTCCATATATTGAGATTTCTAGACATCTCATTCGGGTCATAGGGGCCAGCAATCCGTGCAAAGCGCAAGGCCCAATTATCAAAATAAAGTTCGCCAGCGAAACCTGAAGTGTAACCACGCGCATCGGCAGCAAAATCGTAGGCAGCATTCGTTAAAAAGGCCATGTTTGAAAATTGCCTACGCAAATCCCCGGCATAGGTATTTTTGTCAAAGATATCAAGAATACTAAAAGAGCCAGCAGTAAAAACAAAACGGCGACTAGAGATAGTTCCCGCTAATTGCATAGCACCAGAATTAACAGCACTTTCAGTGCCGCCCAATGAGAAGGTTTGTCGGTAAATAGCTCTCGAGGTATACCAGCTTGAGCTTTGGGTCCCATTTTTTTGCAATTCGAAGTTTTGAATGCTGCCGCCTATGCCCTTGAGTCCTGAAAAGGGCAGTTCTGAGATCATCTCTGGGGCATAATAAAATTCACCGCCCTTCCAAGCTTTAACTCCGGTGTAAAAAGTCACGGTCCCCGTAAAGCCCAACTCTGCATTAGGTGATAATGAGTTGGGCGTGTCATTTAAATTAGTATAGGCCGCCGGGAATGCGGAATGATAGCTGGAAATATACGTTCCTTGTGAGTAGAGATTCCAGCGTTCATCTTGCAAGTTATGCAGGCCATGGTTTGCCAATGCGCCCATTAGCGAAAACTCACCCTCCTCATTTAAATTGGGATAATTTTCCGCTTGTGCCGTTAGTGATAAGCTGGTGAAAACTAACAGCAGAATTTTAAAATAAGTTTGCCAATTAACTGGACTAAACTGCTTTTTTGTTGCGAGTACCTCGTAATAATAGAATGAACGTGGAGCAAAATACTTCATAGGTGTGTGCGATAGGGGATTAATAAATGTTTTTTTATGCTTTATAACACAGCACTATGACAAGCAGGCGACAAATTTTGTTTGCTACAAATCAGTTAGTGCAGAAAATCTCATATTACATCGCCGCTGTCATCTAATCTTAAAGCAATGTTCATCTAATTGTCATAGTACAGTTTTACTCTTTAGCTTGAAAAAGCTGCTTAAAAGACTATCGAAAACGCTAGGTATTAAAATGCTAATCGTGGTCATTGATGCGCCCTGATGAGTCTAGGAGTAACCTATGAAACTGTTCGCTTCCATCCATAAATATGATGTTTTTATCTTTACTTGGGTATTTAATCGGCATGTACATAGTGCCTTAATTCAGTTTTGTCGCTCGCTATCAAAAACCGGTGACGGTCTTTTTTACGTGCTAATTGCGGCTATTTTATATGGCTATGAAGGGGCTAGTAGTGGCTGCTTACGCGCTATTTTATTGGCCTTTCTAATAGAAAGACCGATGTATTTGATACTCAAAAAAGGTTTAAAACGTAATCGTCCTCAAGCCGCTTTAGAAAACTTTCACAGTATTATTATTCCCTCTGATCAATTCAGCTTTCCTTCTGGACACACCTCCGCTGCTTTCATGATGGCCACTTTACTGAGCTATTATTTTCCGCCCTTAATGATGCCACTTTATATCTGGGCATTTGGCGTGGGTTGCTCGCGCGTGGTATTGGGCGTGCATTTTCCTACTGATATTCTGGCAGGTTCTTTGTTAGGCATCAGCATTGCAATTTTTAGTTTAGGACAGCTATGAAGATTTTTTACGGTGTACAAGGCACTGGTAACGGTCATATCACCCGAGCCAGAGTGATGGCTAAAGAACTCTATGCGGCGGGCATTGAGGTTGATTTTCAATTTACGGGTAGACCTGCCGAGCAGTATTTTGATATGGCGATATTTAAAGATTATCAAGTACGTACCGGCTTAACCTTTAATACGCATAAAGGTCAGGTTAATTACTTAAAAACAGCCCTAGAAGCGAAGCCGCGTACCTTATTGAAAGATATTAAATCATTAGATTTAAGCGGCTATGATTTAGTCATCAGTGATTTTGAACCGGTAACTTCATGGGCGGGCAGAAAACAAAAAAGAGCGGTGTTAGGTATCGGTCATCAATATGCGTTTAATCATGATATTCCAAGAGCAGGTTCCGATCCTATTGCCAATCAAGTCATGAAATATTTCGCACCTGCCCATACCGGCGTAGGTTTACATTGGCATCATTTTGGCCAGCCTATTTTGCCACCTGTTATTGATACGCCTGAAACGCCTAAAAGTATTATTAGAAATAAAATCATTGTTTATCTGCCTTTTGAAGATCAACACGAGGTTGTAGCGTTATTAGCGCCCTTTACCCATTTTAGTTTTCATGTTTATGCGCCTGTGGTGGTCGAATCTACTTTTGCACACATTGTGGTTAACCCGCTCTCTCGTGACGCTTTCCAAAAAGATTTATATGATTGCGCCGGCATTATCAGCAATGCGGGTTTTGAGTTAGCTAGCGAAGCCTTGCAACTAGGTAAAAAAATTCTCGCTAAACCACTACATGCACAAATGGAACAAATTTCTAATGCTGCGGCCTTAAAGCAATTAGGCTATGGTCATACCATGAATGACTTGGATTTTTCCGTTATTAAACATTGGTTGCAAGATGATCGCGCGATACAAATTAGTTATCCGAATATTGCCAACGTATTAGTGCAATGGATAATAGATGGCATGCCTAAAATGGATGCCGATTTTATTGAAGCTATTTGGAATACCGTCAACGTCGAGCATATTAGGCTTAACCCTTCGCTTAAGAGAACCTTATCTAAAAGTGAACGATTAAGCTAAACAGTCTCATCTTAATTGGGTAGCCCTTTACTCCACTGCCATTAAGTTAAGGATTCATGATTGTAAAGCTATGAGATAATCAGCCAATTTTAAATTACCTCATAATGAAAAAACAACGAGCTGTCGACTTGAGTAAAGAACTGATTGAAGACGAAGCATTCAAAGCGCGTCACCGACATAGCGAAAAAATGTTTATGCGTGACCGAAGATTACCCTTCCCTTTAGTGTTGACTCTAGTTTTGAGAAATAGCGTAAAGTCATTACAAAATGTTGTTAATGAAGCGATGATATGGGCTAACGAAGATCCCATTACAGCTAGCGCATATTCACAAGCAAGGTACAAATTAAAATATACCGCCTTCATAGAACTAAACAAAGTTGCAGTAGTTGATACATTATATAGCGATAGTGATTATAAAACATTTTGGGGGTTTCGGGTGCTAGGGATCGATGGTTCAAAAATCGTACTACCTAACAACAACGCGATCTGCGAGGAATTTGGTACCATTGCTTGGACGAACGGTAAGACTGCAGAAATTCAGGGTGAGCGCCCTTACGCCTTGGCATCCGTGCTTTATGATGTGCTTAATAAAGTTGCTTTAGATACGATGCTGGGTAAGGCTAAAGCCTATGAAATCGATTTGGCGATAAAGCATTTAAGCCATACCAATACTGGCGATTTGATAATCATGGATCGAAATTATCCGTCTTATAGAATGTTAAGTGAGATTTATAAATCCAAACGTGACTTTGTTGCTCGCTGTTCATCTTCCTCATTTTCCGTGGCGAGGCAAATGCTAAAAGGTGAAGGTCCTGATAGCCAAATAGTTACGCTAACTCCGTGCGCAGGACAAATGTCATCTATCCGTGAACTGAACTTGCCGCTGTCAATTACTGTACGGTTTGTGCGTGTTCGCTTAAGCACAGGTGAATTCGAGGTACTAGTAACGTCGTTGTTGGATGAAATCCTCTACACTACTGCAGATTTTTTGAAATTGTACTACTTACGTTGGGAAGTCGAAACTTTCTACGGCTTGATCAAAACCCGATTAGAATTAGAGAATTTCACGGGAATAGGTGTAGAGGCTATTCGTCAAGACTTTCATGCTGCCGTATACTTGACCGGATTAGAATCATTGTTAACAAGCTCCGCGCAAGCTACACTTGATGCGAAAGAAACCAAGCATCCACAAATAGTTAATCACGCAGTGTCCTTTAATGCCCTTAAAAATCTTGCATTTGACTTGTTATTGAGTGACTTTGATTCAAATATAGTGGTACAGAAATTGACAGCCCTGTTTTTGACTAATCCATGTATTGTACGAAATAATCGCAACCCACAACGTAAAAACTCATCCTCCAGAACATTACTAAACTTTCATAAAAGGATTAAAAAGCATTGTTTTTAAATGAATTTTCTCTTAACTTAATGGCAGTGAGCCCTTTACTCGCAATAGCTGAAGCTATTGCACTCCTGCTGATTAAACAAGCTGCGTTTAATTTTACATCTACGCTAAGCATTATTGAGCGCTTAGCGATGATTAATAAGCGCTCAATAATGTCTAACCT
>CAIVYW010000067.1 GCA_903910205.1 uncultured Methylococcaceae bacterium
ATGAATCGGTCTTTTCTGAGATAGTAATGCAGCATATGGCAGATATTGGTATGACATTTCCAGATTATCAAATATGCCATTACACAGCAAAATTGAATAACGCCAATTTACGATTAAGTGGATTTTCATTTTCAGAAGAAGGAGATCAACTTGATCTTTTTGTCTGCATCTATGAAGGCTCTGATAATTTAGTATCTATACCAGATTCGGAAACTAAAATTGCAGCTGAACAATGCTCTCGCTTTCTCACAAATTGTGTTAATGGGAAACTGCTTTCAACAATGGACAAGTCCAGTGAAGCTTATGATTTGGCTTTCACCATAAAGGAGGGTTATGAAAAGCTGGATCAAATCCGAATTTATGTTCTGACCGATAGGCAATCTAAGGCAAAAAGATTTAAATCTCGAGAGGAAAAAGGAAAAACCGTAATGTTGGAGGTTATGGATATTGAACGACTTTATAGACATTGGTCAGAGGGAAAGCCTCGAGACGAACTGGTTATAAATTTTAGTGAAGTATCTGTGGGTGCATTACCTTGCGTCTATGTTCCTGGAGAAATGACTGATTATGATTATGCGCTAACTGTTATACCTGGTGAGGCATTACGTTTTTTATATGAGAAATATGGTGCTCGCTTGCTGGAAGCGAACGTTAGATCTTTTCTCAGCACAACTGGTAAAGTTAACAAAGGTATTCGAGATACGCTTCGTAATGATCCTGAAAGATTTATGGCTTATAACAACGGGATTGTTATTGTGGCAGATGCTGCTCATTTAGGAAAAACAATAGATGGCAGTACAGGAATCCTATGGCTCAAGGGAATGCAAATTGTAAATGGCGGACAGACAACGGCATCCATTTATTTTTCAAAAAAGAGAGATTCAGGAATTGACTTAAGTAGAGTTCGTGTACCAGCCAAAATCATTATTTTACGTTCTAGTGATGCGACACTCGAAGAAGCACTCATTTCTGATATATCAAGATATGCAAATAGTCAAAATTCAGTTAAACAATCGGATCTGTCTGCAAACAAACCTTTCCATGTTGAAATAGAAAAGTTATCTTTATCAACTTATTGCCCAGATGGTATTGGACGTTGGTTTTATGAAAGAGCTTCGGGCAGTTACAACACAATGCTAGTCAGGGAAGGCACTACACCTGCAAGATTAAGGGATATTAAGGCCGCCATTCCTTCATCTCGCAAGATTACTAAAACTGATTTGGCTAAGTTTCTCAATACTTGGGATAGTAAACCTCATATTGTAAGCCTTGGCTCACAAAAGAATTTTGAACGGTTTATGCAAGCCTTTACAGAGGAACAACAGGAGCTAGAACAGGTGCTCCCTCAGGCAATAGATGTATCCACCTATAAAGCAATGATCGCCAAGGCTATTGTATTCAAGAAAACTCAATCGATTGTCAGACCTATGTTCCCAGCGTTTCAGGGTAACATTGTAATTTATCTTATTTCACTACTCTCTTTTCGTCTTGGTAACAAAATTGATTTTGACCTTATCTGGAATAAACAGGATATTTCTCCAGAGCTCCGTAATCAACTTCAAATTTGGGCTAAAGAAATTAATGTTGTTCTACACAGCAGTTCAGGTGGGAAAATGATTTCAGAATGGGCTAAAAAACAAGAATGCTGGGAGATAGTTAGAAATTCAGACTATTCTGAAACCATTTGCAATATTCCAGAGTTGCTTTGAAATATTAGATATAGCGGTATATAGTTTCAGATAATCTGATATACAATTTCAGCAATTTGTTGTGCAAGATAAGGTGGTACAGCGTTCCCAACCTGATGAAATTGCTGTGTACGGTTTCCCTGAAAAAAATAGTTGTCGGGAAATGTCTGTAACCTTGCGGCCTCACGAACTGTAAGGCTCCGACATTGAGTTAAATCTGGATGAATGAAATAGTGACCATCCTTTGAAATATGACTAGTTACCGTTGTTGATGGCCGATTTTTAATTTGCACTCTAAATCGGTCTGCAAACTTACCGCTCTCCCAATTTTCATGGTTAGGTCGAAGACCTTTTAAATTAAATTCTTTATGACCTTTTGGTGAGCGACCATAGGCTTGACCATAAGCAGATGCAAACAGATATCGCCTTAAATCACTCGACATATGCCCCCTTGCTTCATGATTTAACCATACTTTTAATTTGCTATCTAGGTACCAGTCACTAAGCATTGAGCTTTCAAATGTTAGGTGTTTTTCAATATTAACTCTTAATCCACCAAAACCAAGTTCGGAACTTATACTGTCTTTCAACCCATTCAGAACTTCTACTAGCTCATGTAAATCAATACGTTTTGATGATTCCTCATGAAGCTCTAGCAAATGCTGCTTTACTGTTGTAGCCCATTCTTCACCATTATCTCCACCTTTACTCAAACGGCTTCTTAAATTTGGAAGAGCGCCAATAGCATCTTCAACAGTAAATCCAGAAATTGTATTTAGTAGAGCAGGAGTGATATTCATATCATCTCTTATGCCAAGAAGAATTACTCTATGTCTAGCCTGAGGGATACCAAATTCTTCTGAACGAATAATAAAATCATGTGCATTAATG
>CAIVYW010000068.1 GCA_903910205.1 uncultured Methylococcaceae bacterium
AACAACCGACCTAGAAAACGATTAGGATTTAAAACCCCCAATGAAGTATTTATGCAGTCCTTAAACCGTGTTGCACTTCGTGTTTGAATCTACGTAATACTGTAAAGGTGAAAAATCTTATATATTTTTTAAGCTTTGCAATTGCGCTCGCCTAAATGAATTAGCAATATTGGGATTAAGATGACTCTTGATCTGATCATGTTACTAAATTGGGAAATACAAGATGGCTGATTTATTTGAAGAAAAAGCTAAGAACTGGGATGTAAGTGATCGAAGCAGATTACTCTCGTCTGGAATAGGTGCTTGCATTATTAAAAATGTGGCGCTAGATGAGGGTATGCATGTCCTAGATTTCGGTGCGGGTACAGGCTTGATTGCCTCACAAGTCGCTCCATACGTTAAAAAAATAACAGCAGTTGACGTTTCTGAATCAATGCTAGAAAAGTTGATCTCAAAACTGGAGCTAATAGATAAAGTCGAGGTACTTTGTCAGGACATTACCGTTAAGCCAATTGGAATTAAATATGACCTCATCATGAGCGCCATGGCTATGCACCATGTTCAGGACACGGATAATATGATCAAGCAATTGGCGGCTCATGCAAAACTGGGTGGAAAGATTGCGTTGGCTGATCTCGATTCAGAAGATGGCACTTTTCATTCTAAGGGTACAGAGGGCGTTTATCACAATGGTTTTGATCGAAACGTATTTGAGAGTATTTTGAAGAGGTATGGTTTTAGGGATATTCGATTTGAAACTGCCCTGACTTTTCAGGGTGAAAATGGCTCTTACCCAATATTTCTTGCTTTAGCAACCAAAGTCTGATTGGTTGATGTAGCTCATTTTTCAGAGTATTTTCTGAGGGCTCTGAATGGGTGCATAGTGGCGGTGGCCATAATTTACATTTTTAAATACAAAATACAGGAGCTTTGATAACCGACTAATTGGTCAATCAAAGATGGCGACTTGCCGGTACGAATTAAATCAGCATTAGCGGTATAACCATCTTTGGATGATTCGTTCAATTAAGTTTAAATATCCTGCAAGATTGATTTGAGATAGTGAGTTGCCATAAATCTGTCATTTATGCAAATTAAATTATTTGGCAATGCATAGCTCATCAAAATTACTTATAACTGTAACTTGTGTCTTTATTGTTGCTTTTAAATGTGCATCTGCTGCGGCTTTTGTTCATAATGGAGTGGAGCGGGTTCAAAATATTAATAGTATTTCTTCAAAAAGAATTTACCTGCCCCATCATTTCTCTCGTCTATGACCATCCTGTGGGTGTAGGCGGAAGAGCCGGCATAGACTGAATAGCTTTTCTGGCCAATTGCTCGGCTTCATCAGATGTTTTCCAAAGTGTATCGACTTGGACAGCAGATCCATTGGGCGCAATTTCAACTTTGAATCGAACTTTCCCTTGATCAGACCCCTCAGTAGCAGTCCCCATCATACTTCGCGCTTGTTGCCCAAAAGAGTGCCTATAACCTTTGCTATTTTTAAGCTTGTACTTGGATGCGAAAGCCCACTCTTCGGTTGTCGGGGGTGATGGAGCCTCCATTGATGCTGGCGATGTACTGCTACTTAGGTTGGAATTTAAAGTGCCATCCCTTTTGGAAATAGGCTCTTCTAGATGAATCTTGATAATGTCTAGACTTTTATCTTGAGGTTTTATATAGGCAAAGCCTTCATATGTTGTCCATAAGATGATTAGACAAAGATGAAGGGCAATTAATAGTCAGATTACGGTGTAGCAGCTAGGCTGATATTGCTACATCAGGATAGGTACTTGGCATCTATGATTAAGTTGGTAGCATGAGTTTTATCCTTATATGATGGCATCGACGCCTTATGGAGCAGTCATTCCTGTGTTGGTCAAGCGTCGCTTAAGTCAACGCTTATTCAGGATCGGTGCTTCCA
>CAIVYW010000069.1 GCA_903910205.1 uncultured Methylococcaceae bacterium
CGCAATTTATTATCAGCAAAAAACTCGCGTGTTTCTTCTTTGTAATCAATTTGAATCAAATGTTTTGGTAAATTTAATTCCCAAGCGGTTTCAACTAAACGCCAGCGCGATTCCGTTTCTGCGGCCAGACTGTCATATTGGCCATGCTCACCCAAACGATAAAAATTATCCGTTAAGATAATACCGCCTTTCGTTTTTCGTTCATCACTAAAAAATCTAGGAACTTGTTCATTATGGACATTATGAAAAGCATCCAAGACATTGTTAAAACCCAACTGTACGGTTAAATCAATCAAAGCATCATGATTAATTTGATCCGCATTAAAACCCCGACAACCCTCCAAAAACTTACTGCTAGCCGAAGTGATTTGTTTATCACAAACAATCAAATGCTCAGTAATATGTTTGGAAAACGGCACCGCCAACTGTTCCAGAGTAATAACTGAATCACCGCTATCTTTTAAATCATAGAGGCTTTTAGCTAAAGCAAACTTATAGGAGGCAACATTGCGGCCAAACAGAATAATTGAGCGCCAGTAGTTTTCTAGTGTGGGTTCTATTTCGTAGAATTTTGACATAGCATATTTATTGTTAAAGGCATAGGCATAGCGAACCCATTGATCACATTGGATGTTTATGGTTTACATCATTTCAGGGCCGACATAATTTTTGACATAATCATTCTTAGTTTCATGATGTGATATATTCTCTATATGAGATGGCGAAATTACCCTCCCAATATTATCAAAATCATGGCTTAATCCATAAGCAACAGCCACTCTATGATAATTTTCTGCTAATAAGTCTGGAGCTTTTAAATCTTCTGGTTTTGGTATATTTTTTAAATCAAAACCCGCTATATGAAGTGTCTTCGTTAAATCGTCTGAACAAACTTTAATTGCACCTCTATAAACGTCTAATTGCGAACCACCGCCACACAAAAATACAGACAAACCCTCCTTCCAATACTGAGATAAGGGATCTCTGTTTTTGTGAGTTGTTACAACCACGCTTTTTATAAGACTTTTAAACTTTTTAATAAATTCATCATCAATTAAATCGAAGTTCAGTTCTTTAGTCGATGGCACATATTCATTACATTCTGGTAGTGGTGTCATTCCATCAACGGAATGTATTAAATTGCCCCATTTTTTCTCTACAATATCTTTTGTTTTTTCTAAGCGATGTTTATGTAACATAAAAGCGCCATAAGGCTCTACTTCCGTAGTTAATAGTGGAAAAAGATCATCACCTGACTTGGCATATAAAATAAATGTTGCTACATCAACTGTACCAGCACCTATATCAATTAATAAATGCAGACCTTCTCGCCTTAATGGGGATTTTGCATAGCCAACAATTTCAGAAATAACTTCAGGAAAAACATTAACATTATCTGGGTGTATTTTCCCATCGTTAATTAATTTGAATTTATTTTTAGCACATAACTTTAAATCACACTCGCATGCTTTCAGTACTTGTCGAATAATGTCTATGCTTATAATTTCATTTTTAGTTGAAACATTCCATCCTGCTAATGCCACTAATTTGAAAGTTTCATGAAGAAACTGATCATCATAACTTCGAGAAGGTAAGCCTATATTGAGCTGCCATAAAATATTGTTATGTTGATATTTATCACTATGAAATTCAAAAAACCAGTATCTTATTTCTCTAAGTACCAAAGCAACATAAGCAATAGAAGCCTCAAGTGCAGTAGTATGATTATTTTTTAAAATAATCATACCTGGCTTATCCATCAACTGAATTTTTATATCATTTATCTCATTATCGCCATGTTGTAGACGGCACGCGCCATTATGATCAATAAATAATGTCGTTGAAATTAAATATAGCTGATTATTTCTTTCAAATTCTTTAAATGGAACTGCATAAGAAACCAGTGATGAACTATCCCTGACAATTGCTTTAGTGCAGGAAGTACCAAAATCTAATCCAATAACTAATTCACTTTCTTCAGTAGGTTCTTTTGATATTTGCGAATAGTAAAATGCCTCACTTTTACTATCCAGAATAGTTGGTGAAATAGTTGATGGTATCGACCCATTAATTTTTTCGCTTTCAGGATGTCTCAGTAAATTCAATTGATCGTCAAAAACAGTTTTATTACCAAGACATTGCCTACTACTTTCAATATGAGCAATAAGACGCTCAGTCTCTTCTGAATTTTTACTTGCGTTAGAGAAAATATTATCAAAGCTTTTACTATACTTGGTTGAAAACGCATCAGCTGATTTTGATACAAAAGGAATCATACCGATTATAGGTGGAATATCATCACCTTGGGAATAGCCTCGAAACTCCCAAAGTTGTTGATGTGTTTTTGACCAATACCATTTTCCTTCTGCATTACCTTGGGCCATACAACGTAACGTTATTTCATAATCAATCAGTTGTAATGGTGATTTAACTAGCCAGGCTAAAAAGTTAGATTCTAACGTCGATAAATACCGCAAGACGTAATACATAGATCCTTTACGTCTATTTTCAATGATCTCTCTTCCAAAGCGATCCGTTAAAGAACCTTGTAACTTTTCTAAATCATCTTCATTAAGATTGTCAACCCAATCGCGCCAAGTCAATTGAGATGATTCAGGTTTAGTTAACTTAAACTCTTTAGCAATGAGTTTACCTTCTAAATGGTTCATAACTAACGAACTGATTAATCAATTTTCAATGAACTAAGAAGGGGAAAACGATTCTTATTTACAGTATGAACTGGACCCCATCTATCAACTCCATTCATTTTAACCCATGCTGTTTCCCCCTCAAATTTTTCAATATCAGGAATTTCAGTTAACAGTATTTCTTTACTTCTATTTACTGCTAGATCCAGCCATTTTTGATAGCTTACTGTAAGTTCATTTTCTAATTTAGTTATATCGATAGTTGAATCGACAAGTCCTTCCTTAATTAAAGCTTGCGCAATTATATTGAGAGGACAAATTTTTTCAATTGGGGTCGGTGCATAAAATTCTAATACACTCACAGCTAAACCTTTGTGATCTGTTTTACCTAAGATAACTTGAAATACTTCAAATACTTGACGAGCTTTTTTCAATTGCCAATTTTTTTCAAATTGTTCACTCCATTGAGTACTATAATCACGGTGACTTTTCTCACCTGAAAGGTCAAAGTGTGATTTAAAATTCATACAAAAAACTTGTAGGAAATCAATAGTTGGCTGTTTATTTTGACTAGACATAAAATTTTACTCTCAAAAATCAATGGAAAATCGTGTACTGCACTCTGGTAAGCGGACACATTCTGAACGTGCATCTGGAAAAGGTACTGGTGAAGGGAGGTCTTCTGCTTCGGTTACTTCTATAAGAGCAAAACCTACTCCCGCTTCGCGTATTTGATATCTCAATACTGCATGTGGCC
>CAIVYW010000070.1 GCA_903910205.1 uncultured Methylococcaceae bacterium
AAAGGCATGAACAACCCATTTGCAGCATAGTTAATGTGTTATTTTTAAAACAGACTCATCTGAAAATTTAAAATTTTCCAGATGACAGTAGAATTGCTTTTAGCCCTGACTTATTTTCGGACAGCCTCCTAGGCTTAATCTTTCGCCCTGTGCCTTTTGTCTGCGCTCAATCTGCCCCGGCTTAAGTTGCTACCCCAAACTATAACCCTTACCCGAGTCTAGCCATGACCTTAACTCCCGCCTTATTACCTAAGTTAATCGCCGCCATCGCTGAGACATTGGCTAATCATGCCGATGAAGTCACCGAATTAGATCAAGCTATCGGTGATGGTGATCATCTCATTAATTTACAACGCGGCATTAAAGCCTTAACCGAAAAACAACATGAATTAACGGCATTAGATTGGCCTAATGCTTGGCAAAAAATAGGCATGATTTTAATGTCAGCCATAGGCGGCGCTTCTGGCTCCTTGTATGCGACTTTATTTCTAGCCTTAAGCAAAGCAGCGAAAGATCAAGCCTTAAACGTACAACGCTTTGCTGATAGTTTTAATCTCGCCGTAGAGGCCGTTAAACAACGAGGTAAAGCAGAAGCCGGCGAAAAAACCTTGTTAGATGTTTATATCCCCGTTGCTCTGTACTTAAACACCGCAGCAACTTCTAGTATCCCTTTACCTGAAATCTTAAATACAGTCGTAACGATTGCCATAACCGGCATGGAAGCGACCCGCGATATGATAGCCACCAAAGGCCGTGCGTCTTTTCTGGAACAACGTTCCATAGGCCATATTGATGCCGGCGCTAAAACCGCTCAGTTAATGATTTCTGCGATTGTGGGGGTATTGGTTGAGGAATTATCAGCTTCAGTTTAGTTTATGTTCTTTATTGATACACCTATACGCTATGATGCCATCGAAGCAAGTAAAATATAATTGTGCTCATGATAAGAAATAACTTTTACTACATAATATTTCATCCATAGATTGAATTTAAAGGACAACATCATGAACAGAGTTGAAATAGAGCAAGCCGTATTAACAGAAATACACTCATTGCCTTTAGACAAAGTAGAAGTCAATATGAATATTTATCCTGAATACTATTTATAGGAAAAGAACATGTACACAACCATCAACGGTATTTATGAACAAGGGCAAGTCTTTCTGCAAGAACCCGCACCGACAGAAAAAAGCATGAAGGTTCTAGTTGTTTTTGTAGAAGAAAATAATCAGGCCTTACCCAGCCCTGCCACGGTAAAGCAAGCCTCGGAACATGAAATAAAACAACATTTTTCTGAGCGCTGGCAAGGCCAATTTAAATTAAATGATAAGACCGACGATGCACGGTTAGATTATTTAAAACAACGCTACCAGTTATGAAAATATTCGTTGATTGCGATGTATTGATTGATGTGGGCTTGGGAAGAAAACCTTTTTGCCTCGCATCGGGTGAATTACTGGATTATCTGGAAAATAATAAAAATAACGGTTTTATGGCTTGGCATTCTATAGCCAACTTTTTCTATATCACTGCAAAAGGTGACAATAAACAACAGAGTAAGCAATTTATTTTAGAGCTATGTGACTTTTTACACATTGTTTCTGTTTCTAATCCAGATTTGATCCGACATTCCGCACCCCTGCTATCCGGAATCAGCATATAAGTGAACATACCGTTCACCAAGCAGATTAAGCAAATGATGGTGGTGTTTATTGCAATTTAGTACAACTTCCTGCCAACTGTCTATTAATAACACATGGAT
>CAIVYW010000071.1 GCA_903910205.1 uncultured Methylococcaceae bacterium
TAATGATAGTGTTCATGGTCACAGCCTGTAGAGTTCAGCTTGAAATCCATATATTCTAGCCGATCTGGAATTTTATTTTATCGAATTAGCTTTTCCGTTTGGCGAAGGTATTGTCTTAACTAACTTTTTAATATCTGCTTCGAGTTCATTTAGAGATTGGGCTTTTTCAAGGGCTTTTTGACTGATTCGATACTGCTCTAATTCGGCTTCAGATTTCTCCAGCGCCATCGAATGGCTTATTTTACCGGCATGATTTAATAAGTCTCTACCGTTGAATTGCAAAATAGCATCTAAACGCTTAAGCCAATCATTCATATACATGGGGGTTTGCTGGAGTGCCATCGTTTCTGCAAAAGCTAAATATTGCTCTACCAATAAGCCCAATAGTTTTAGCTCATCTTCATTGAGATAATTTTTAGCAATACTGACATCAGACTTTTTAATCGAGACTGTATTGCTCTTATCAAACGCTTGCATACCCAATAAAGGCAAACTGGCATCGACTCGGCGATATACTAATTCAGCGGCGGTTTGCTGACTAATCGCCCACAGTAATTTGTTTTGCACTACTTTAAAAAACGCGACAGTTTTTTCATCCTTTGGATTGTAATCAATGCTGGTAGTGTAGATATCTTTTATTTTTTGATAGAAGAAGCGCTCGGACAATCGAATGTCACGAATACGCTCTTGCAGTTCATTAAAATAGTTCATCGACGTACCCGATTTAAAGCGCTCGTCATTTAAAGCAAAGCCTTTAATAATGTATTCTTTAAGACGCTGGGTCGCCCAAATTCTAAACTGTGTGCCTTGAGGAGATTTTACCCGATAGCCTACTGAGATGATGACATCGAGGTTATAGTAATTTGTATCATAGTTTTTGCCATCTATAGCAGTTGTTCGGAAATTCCGAACAACTGAACTTTCTTCCAATTCACCCTCTTCAAATACATTTTTAATATGCTCGCTGATAGTGGCTTTTGACTTTTGAAAGAGTTCGCACAATTGCGCCTGTGTTAACCAAACCGATTCTTCCTCTAGGCGCACATCAATTTTGATCTTGCCATCGGGGTTTTGGTAGATGAACATTTCACTATTTGGCATTGCGTTAGTTTTCTAGGGTGGCGAGTCTGGAGAGAAGAAGGTTTTTCATTTCTAATAACTTCTGATTTTGTTGAACGATAGTTAAAATAAAATCATAGGCCGGCTTAATCCTTTCTTCATACAATTGGATTATTTCTTCTGTTGGCTTAACAACAGAGAGTTCATCAAAATTCTTTGTAACTAATGCTTCAAAAGTTGCCCCAATAGCTTCTTTTTTCAATTTAGATATTATGATTAATGACAGTTGGTGTGCAAAATAGTCTTTATTATTATTGCCGTTTATTGCATAACAGGTCTGATTCATTGCCATAGATATACCTGCCATAGCAATCCCTCCAACTGTTGCGCCTCTGGCTGTAATAAAAGTTGTATTGGGAGCAAAAAATTTACTACTGCATTTTTGCAATCCTAATGCCGTTATCTTTTTGACTGTATTAATAGTGTAATAGTGATTCGACAAATCTCCAGGAGTATAAAATGGAATTTCGCCATCCCAATATTCAGAATAATTGGTACTTGGTGTTCCTCCTCCACTAAGTTTTACAGTTTTTGTAAAAGCTAAAACCCCCCATTCTTTTGGGATTTCTCCCAACTCACTTTCCACCATTTCACCGCCACTACTTTTATAAGGTTTGCCGTTTTCATCGGGGAATTCAAAATCTACAAACCATTGTTTGTAGATAGCTTGGGCGGTTTCTTCTAGCTTTTTTATCAATTGCTGGTTGAGGGCTATGCGGTTTTGGACTACGTTGTATTCTTTAACTATTTCGCGTTGTTTGGTAATAGAGGAAATGGGTAATTGCATATCGCAAAAAGCATTCCAATGTAAACCACCACGCACATCAGCATCAGTATAAAACCAAGCGTTTCGATCAAACTCCCTCCTTGAGAACCACATCATCAAATACTCAGGTAAAAGGATTTGGGTATCAATAATTTCAAACACATCATAAGCCGGTGAAATCATAAATTCTTCATCTGTCTTCGACATTGAAACAGGTAATCTATAATCTCTGCCTACGTGCATTCTATTGCAAGCAAACTGATTTCTTTTGACGATTTTATAAACTGACATATCTGTGCCAATCACATTAGCAACTGAAGGCATAAAAAACTTGTCAATATTAATCCCAAGAAGCTTCTCAGCTTTTAGTTCGGTATTGCGAACTTTGACTTCCCTTATGTAATCACCTAACCGTCTATAGCTTGATTTCATAACCCAACTCATTAAATACGGCTAATAGATCATTCTTAGACTCTGCTTCGGCTTTAAGTAAGTCGGAAAACTCGGCTTGCAGGGTTGACATTTTTTCATCAAAATCAATATTCTCATCACGATTGATGAACTCAATATATTTACTGGGTACCAGTGAAAAGTCTTTCTTAGCGACTTCTTCAAGCGTCGCGGAATAACAATATTCTGGAATATCTTGGTAAGCATTATGGTCTTGTTGCCAAGCGTGATAGGTGATGCCAATGTCCTTAATGTGTTGTGGTCCAAACTGGATGAATTTCTTTTCAAAAGGTTCGCCTATTTGTCGCAAATCCATGAACAAGATTTCTTGTTCACGATCACGGTAATGACGTTGTTCATCACCTATGCTTCGGCTATGGGCTTTTTTATTCTTGTTTAATATCCAAATGGTAACGCTAATATTAGTGGTATAAAACATATCTTGAGGCAATACCAAAATCGCATCCACCAAGTTATTCTCTATCAACTTCCTACGGATTTTGTACTCTTCACCGCCGCCACTTAAAGCACCATTAGCCAAGATAAAACCCGCAACACCATTGTCACTGAGCTTACTCACCATAGTAAGTATCCAGGCATAATTGGCATTACTTTTAGGAGGGGTCTCGTAACCTCGCCAACGAGGATCTTCTTTTAATTCTTGTTCGGCTCGCCAGTCCTTTTGATTAAAAGGCGGATTAGCCATTATAAAATCGGCTTTCAGGTCTTTATGTTGATCATCAGCAAAAGTATCTGCGGCTTTCTCACCCAAATTGGCACTAATACCCCGGATAGCAAGGTTCATCTTGGCCAGTTTGTAGGTGGTGTTGGTGTATTCTTGACCGTAAATGGAGATTTCTTTTTTGTTGCCGTGATGGTTTTCAATAAACTTAATAGACTGCACAAACATACCGCCAGAGCCACAGGCGGGATCATAGATAATGCCTTTGTATGGCTCTATCATTTCGGCAATCAGATTAACGATGCTTTTAGGGGTATAAAATTCCCCCTTGCCTTTACCTTCTGCCAAGGCAAATTTAGACAGAAAATATTCATAAACTTTGCCGACTATATCGTGCGCTTTGTCTTTAAGGGTATCAATATCATTGATGGTATCGAGCAGTGAAGAGAGTTTGGTAATGTCTAAACCCAAACGAGAAAAATAATTGTCTGGTAACGCACCTTTAAGAGCTTTGTTGTTTTTCTCTATATGATGTAGGGCGGTATCAATCTTTAAAGCAATGTCATTTTGCTTGGCGTTTTGAATGATATAGCTCCAACGGCTGATTTCATCGAGATAAAACACATTAGCCATGCCATAAAAATCAGGCATTTCAATATACTTTTCTTGGCCTTTAGCTATGAGTATTTGGCGGTGTTCTTCAAACTTATCGCTGGCAAATTTTAAAAAGATAAGTCCGAGTACGACGTGTTTGTATTCGGCGGATTCTACGCTACCGCGTAGTTTATTGGCTGATTCCCAAAGCGTTTCTTCTATGCTTTTAATTTTAACGACTTTCTTTTTAGTTTGCTTTTCAGCCATGCCATACTTCCTTTAAATTATTGATGCCATCCTTGGCTATTCAGGAATGACTGCATAGCCAGTATAGGCCATAGAGATGCCGGTAGCTAATCAGTTAACCGACAAGGGCACTGTTGCAGTTATCGTTTTAATTTTATAAGGATTATCGCGATCTTTAGCCGTTAGTTTGGATGGTGCGCCAAACATCCTTAAACTATTTCAAATACGTCATTTAGACGCCAAATAATCCTTAGGCTGGTATATTGTTTTATTAAATTGTTTTAGTTCTGAATAATGCAATAAATAGACACCGGTCACATTCGCCAATTGTTTGGCCGAACTGGTGTAGCGTGAATTTGACACAACGGCTGCGATATCGGCTTGCACAAATTGTTTACCGGCTATAATTTCCTGAACTGCTTTATTGCCGATAGGGCTGGTATATTTTTTACATTGAAAAACGACCTTAACATTATCATATTTCGCAATAATATCGACACCTTGATCACCCGATGCTTGCGTGACTCTAGCTTGCCAACCATTTGTCTTTAAAATATCACTACAATAATGTTCAAACTCTATCGGTGAAAGTAGCTCTACATCTCTATTTTTAGGGTGCAGTACAGCCGCTGTTTTTTGCTCATAAAGCCGAACAATATCCATGATACGTTTTTCAATATCCAATCGATTTGGATAGCCTTCTGTAACGTCTTCGGCCTCTAACAGCACTTTAATTTCGGCCTGCTTAGCCAGCACATTATTTATAAAATAAGCAACTTCAAGTAGCCATTTATCATAAAAAACATTGCCGTAATCATCATAAACAACCGTTTGTTTATATTTTAAGGACAAGACTTTAATATGCTGATTAATCAGGGTATTAATCTGTTGATTAATTACTCTAATTTCATGATTAAGCTTTTCTTCTCTATTTTTTAATAACTTATAACGAAAAATAATAAAGCCTACCAGTAATACTAGAGGCAATGCTACGGTAAGGTCTCCAGCAGTATAGCTACTTTCTGGTGTAACATCAGGATAAGGCCATTCCGTTGTTTCTACATGATCTGGCGTTATGGCCTCAATAATAGGCTGTTTTTCAACGGCTACAACCGGCACAGTTTTTAATATTATTAAAGCCTGTTGATTACGTGCATCAGTTGATTTTTCAAACCATTCCTGAGCTTTAACACTATTTTTAGGTAAGCCTCCGATACCTTCTAAATAACGAGAACCGATAGCATACATTGCATCGTCATCGCCCTTTTCTGCTAATTTAAAAAGCGCCTCTTTATTGTAATGTAATGTATAAGTGGTCATGATAATGCTTGAGCGTGACTTGGACTTATTTCTCGTAATTATTTAAGAAAAATCGGAATAGTTATGCAAAAAAAACAAATCACATTGAGTAGATGTATGTTCTACAGCCTCTAAAAATTGACTTAAGCCGCTTAGCGTCCAGATGAAAGCTTTAAAAATATATTTTCCAGTTATTTTCCTAGAGCCATCTCTTACATATCAAATATTGATTCAACGGATACTTGATACCAAGCGGGTATTATTTTCTTCTTAATTTCTGGCATCTGTTTTTCTTTAAAATTTTTATACTCAAAATCACTTAATTTATCCAACATAAGTAATTCTTTTTGAGCATCTGCCAATTTTTTTACATCATCAAGTTGTCTGGCAATATCGAATATATCAACTTGATCGGGGTTTTTCTTAAAGTACCTGCGATTCATGGCTCATCTTTACCTTAATACGGGTATTGCCGTTGCAGACTTAGTCTTTTTAGCACGATAGCCTGCGCTTGGTTTTTTAAGGGTAAACTGCGGCTGCCTTGCTTTTATTTTAGTCATCCGATAGAGCTACTAATCTATCTTGACGACGAATATACCTAGCATGAGCACGAGCAGAGGCATGGTTAAGTCTCTCTTTTCTCACTAAAACGGTAGATCTAGCCGCCTTTCCAAGACATTCTGCTTCTACGCATTGCCTAAGTTTTACTCGTAAAGACCATGCCTGTTGCACTAATATTTCAAGATTCATTGTGTTATACCTAATGGCGCGTTGAACATTCCAGCAAGGCTGGCTTTCGTCACATCTAGTGTGTCGTTAATTGTTTATAAGCCTTAAGGCAGGTTGACTACCAACTTAAGGTGAGACAGATGCTAGGTTAACGGTTCGCCTTGAGCTTGTCGAAGGATGAGCGGTTAAGCCATTCATGATCCAACAAGCTCGCTAATGACTTAACCTCAAGCTGTCCCGCGTTAAGGTAAGAAGCGACATCTCTTAACAAGGAATACTATTCCCCAGTCTCAGTAATAATGACGTCAATGCCATTTTGTCTTAATCTGCCTCTGATGGTATTAATACTGGGCATGTGGGTATAAGGTCCCATTTTTACTCGATACCAACTTATCAGGCCAATTTTTTGCTTTTGTATGGTTGACTCCATTCCCATACTGGCTAATTTAGTTTTTAAGGTTTCAGCTTCTTTCAATATTTTAAAAGAACCGACTTGTAACTCATAATGAGCTTCTTTAGCCTTGCCTACATGTTCTTCCCGAGTTCGAGTTTTAATTTCATA
>CAIVYW010000072.1 GCA_903910205.1 uncultured Methylococcaceae bacterium
ATCAGTCAGCAAGATACGCGCATGACCGCAACCGAAGTGGCTGCGCGTAATGAAGAAAAGATGCTGATGTTAGGGCCAGTGGTTGAGCGCCTTAATAATGAGCTACTTGATCCACTGATAGAAACAGTCTTCGAGCGGCTACTGACTGCTGGCATGTTACCACCCCCTCCTGAAGAATTAGCCTGCCATGATCTTAATATCGAGTATGTATCTATGTTGGCTCAGGCTCAAAAGGCCGTATCAGTCAATGGGATTGATAGATTTGTCTCAAGCATGGGACAGATTGCCACCTTACGCCCTGATGTTCTGGATAAGTTTGATCCTGACCACTGGGTGGATGTGTACTCAGATAAACTGGGTATCGATCCAGAACTGATTATCAGTGGTGAGCAAGTTGGCCTAATCCGTCAACAACGCGCACAGGCTCAAGCTCAACAGCAAAAGCAGGCGCAACTGATGGAAATGTCACAAGCAGCAAAGAATCTAGGACAAACTTCAACTCAACCCGGCACGGCCTCTGGTGACATGCTAGCCAAAATGAAAGGACAACAACAAAATGGCTAGACAACTATTTTCAACGCTAGGCTATACCGTCGGCGCTAAAGAATGTACAGAGTTAGAGGGCGTCCCAACGACTGCGACTGATGCGACGGCTTTAGTTAGTGGCCCTTGTACGGGTATTGCTGTCACAGGCGCTGGTAACGTCGCGGGTACTTTGGCATCAGGTGGCACGTTCTTGTTAACAGGCTTGGTAGCAGGCCAAATCGTCAAGATTAACGCCTCTATTATCGCGGCGACCTCAACAACTGCAACTGGCATCTTCGCCTTGTATCCAGCAGGTAACTTGTAATGCTGAACAAACCATCGCCCTTTATTAATGACCTTAACTGGTATACACCATTAAGGGATCTTAAGGTTGTCGTGCCTAATGACGCTACGGATCTACCAGACGGCACGTGTAGAGCCATGATATTCAACGGCACGGGAAATGTAACCTTTGTAACCGCCGGAGACACCACCGTTACTATAGCGATTACAGCAGCTTGGTTCGGTGTGCAGTACATTATGGCGAAAAAGATACTAGCTACCGGTACAACGATGCCGGCTAGCACTATTTACGTAGGCTACTAGATGAAACTTATTAGCATGAAGAAAGACGGCGATGATAGGGGCGACGTTGCTTACTGTATGCCGGCTAAGTATAGCTATGGTTTAACGCTGCAATTAGATGAGGATCAGTGCGAGTCTTTGGGTATCTCTAACGCGCTTAAGGCTGGCACTCAGGTCACGCTACAGGCGATTGCCATCGTCATATCGGCAACTGAGTCATTAGAACGTGATGGTGACGACAAAGGCACCGATGTCAGTATTTGTTTACAGATCACCGACATGGGCTTAACGACCGGCAGCACCCTTAAGAACGCAGCTAATCTGCTCTACGGTGTGGATGATAAATAACACGGTCGGTTACGCTATGGATGAAGATTTAAGGGCGGAACGGGAACAAATTAGAAGGATACAGATGGCCGCAGAGTCGCAAGACTTTCAAGCTATCGCCACTTTGCCAGAAGGTCGTCGTTTACTTAGGCGCTTGATGGGTGAATGTGGGGTCTTTCAGACCAGCTTTACCGGTGAAGGCTTAACCGCTGCACATAAAGAAGGCAAGCGGGTCATCGGGCTTTGGGTGCTGGAACAGTTTAATAGCTGCCCAGACTTATATATACAACTCTTGACGGAACAGACTAATGACCGAAGAAATAGCATCGACGACTGAAGAAGTTGCAACAGATGCCGTTATTGAAGCGACAGACGCCACTCTATTATCGGCAGAAGCTCCTGAAGCGCCTGTAGAAATAGAGTACACAGACTTTACCTATCCAGAAGGAACAGTGGTTGATGAAACTATCCAAGACGCCTTTAAAAGTGCGGCCAAGGAAGCAGGATTAACCCAGAAACAAGCTCAACACCTGACGGATATGGGCAGTTTGATGAGAACCAAAGTCATGGCCGATCATCAAGCACAACAAGCACAGGTCCATAATGATTGGGCTGAAGCGTCACGCTCTGATAAAGAGTTTGGCGGTGCAAAAATGAACGAGAATCTGGATATCGCAGGCAAAGCGATTAACGCTTTTGCCACGCCTGAACTAAAAGCACTACTCGATTCAACCGGCATTGGTAATCATCCTGAGATGATCCGTGCTTTTTACCGAGCAGGCAAAGCAATGTCAGAAGATAACTTAGTACCTGGGGGTAAAGGCCCAGCCGCTACGTCATCACTGGCTGATCGACTTTATCCACAATAGGAAGAATAAATGGCAACTTTAGCAACTGGCGCTTTAACATTGGCAGATTGGGCCAAGCGTCTTGACCCCGATGGCAAGGTTCCTGCGGTAGCAGAGCTTTTGTCGCAATCTAACGAAATTTTAGAAGATGCGGTATTCCAAGAAGGTAACTTACCCACGGGTCACCGCGTCATCATCCGTACCGGCTTACCGACTGCTTACTGGCGCTCGATCAACCAAGGTATTCCAACCAGCAAATCAACCACTGCACAAGTAGATGAGTCGATTGGTATGCTGGAAGCCTACGCCAAGGTCGATAAAGACTTAGCTTTATTAAACGGCAACACCAATGCTTTTAGAATGTCAGAAGATTCTGCGTTCTTAGAAGCAATGAACCAAGCACAAGCACAAACTTTGTTGTACGGAAACCCTGCCACTGATCCACGTCAGTATTTAGGCTTAGCGCCACGTTATGGCGCTATCTCTGGTGCGGGTAATGCTCAAAACGTCTTAGACGCGGGTGGTGTATCTACTAACAATACGTCTATTTACTTAGTGGTATGGGGTGATAACACTACTTTCTGCACCTTCCCTAAAGGTTCAAAAGCGGGTTTAGGACATGACGATCAAGGTGAGCTGGTGGTATATGATGCTAACTCTAACCCTTACCAAGCCTTCCAAACACATTACCAATGGAAGAATGGTTTAGTGGTTAAAGATTGGCGTTATGTGGTGCGTATTTGTAACATTAATACCGCTAACTTAGTGGCTGAATCGGCTGCTGCTGACCTTATCAAATTAATGTCACGCGCTTTGGATCGTATCCCTAACTTAGGCATGGGTCGCCCTGCGTTCTACATGAACAGAACGGTCTATTCAATGTTGCGTATCCAAGCGTTGAACAAGTCACAAAACGTTTTAGACATCAACAGCGGTCTAAACCAATTCGGCACGCCAACAAGCTGGAACACTTTTGAAGGTGTGCCGCTACGTCGCGTTGACCAAATCTTAAACACAGAAGCGAGAGTGGTGTAGTCATGGCTTATGTAGACAACAACTTATTATTATCTGGCTCGATCTCATCGACCGGCGCAGTCGCAGGACAAACTGTATTCAGTGCGGGTACTTCGGTGCTTTCAACGAACACAGTGGACTTAGGTACAGCCCGCGACATAGGCGAGGGTAATAATTTATTCGGACGCTTTGAATATACAGTCGCAGCTGTTGGCGGTACATCAATCGAGATGCAAGTTATCGTAGCTAGTGATGCGGCTCTAACGACTGCGATTACTGTGATAGGTACGACTGGCCCTATCCCTGTAGCGTCTTTAACGCTAGGCTCACGTTTTGCCTGTGATACTAGCCCATTGCTTGGCTCTAAAGGTCAACGCTATTTGGGCTTGCGTTACATCTCTGTGGGTACAACTACGGCTGGGTCTGTTTTCGGTGACTTAGGTGCTGAAATACAAGACGGTCAAAAGTTCTATCCAAGCGGCTTCGCACTTTTATAAGGACTCTTTATGGCACGTTACAAAGTATTGGTTCAAAGTTTTATTAATGATGCGTTAGTGGCAGAGGGTGACATCATCGAACTTGATGATAAAGCCGAAGTCGCTGACAACTTAGAGTTGATCGTCGAACCCAAGAAATAAAGATTATGCCCCTCACTTCGGTGGGGGGTTTTCTACTACAAGGAGTTTATCCCTAATGATCGAGATTATACAGTTTACCACGGGCATTATGGATGCGCTTTCAGCCATGTTAACTAGCTTGACTACACTTATCCCTCAAGTCATAGCGGGTGCGTCGGTACTTGCAGCCTTTATGCCGCCGCCTGATGGTGCGTCAACTTTAGCAAAGACTCATGCGGCTATCAACTGGATAGCTTTTAACTTCAAGCACGCGACCAACAGGCCGACAGAATGAGCTATGCCCTGCTTATTATAGGGATGATCAGCTTTGGTACTGGCTTTGGCGTTGCTTACAAAATAGACAGCGCTACAATCAGTGGACTGCACCAAGCTATTCAAGCGAGTAATGACCAAGCAGCGAGCACTCTGGTAAGCAGTCAGGATCGAGTCGCACAAGCTCAGGAGGCCGCTAAAGATGCCAACACTAACTTGGAATTATCACATGCCCAATCAATTGCAACGATTAATACTTATCACGACGCTCTTAAGTCTAAGCGCCTGTACGACTCCGGTCGTAAAAACAGTGCTTGCACCGTGCCAACAAATACAAGTACCGGCATCGCTGCTAGCTCAACCGAGCCTGCCGAACTTTCAGCAGGACTTACAGACTTTCTTCTCGCCCAATCCCTCGCAGCCGATCAAGTAGCGGTATACGCACAGTCTTGCTGGTCATTCGTTAACCGTAATTGTGGAATAGTAAATGAATATTGATAGGGATGATTTGCGATTATTGCTTGAAGAGTTATTAGAAGATAGAGCACACATCGATCTTCAGCTGCATATAGAAGAACATGAGTGGATCAGAGAGCGGATCAAGGCTGAACAAGAGCGCAAGCGAATGTATAGGGCGCTAACCCGTTCATTTATTAGCTGGGGTTTACCCGCACTATTAACGGGTACGCTGGCGTGGCTGCAAGGCGGAACATGGCCTAAGCTATAAAAAACAAAACCCTAGTCAGGTACAAACTGGCTAGGGTTTCTGATTCACAACCTTAAACCACATAAGGAGAGAACCTTGGAGCAGTATAACGTGTTCATTATCGCACTGAAAGAACTATTAGACACCTATCCACCACTCAAGATGACAATCTCATTAGTGGCGATGATAGCTATTTATCGACTACCCGAAATTATTACAGCCATTCGCTGGTGGTAGCTTAGTCGCATAGAAAAACAAAACCCTAATCAGTTAGTCGCTGATTAGGGTTTTTAACAAACAAACCTAGACAGAGGCTTGAATGATTAACCCAAAGTTTAACAGATTAAAATTACATGTGCATTCAGAAAAAGGCTTAAAAATGAATATTCCCTACAATGAATTTGTTATTAGATGCATAGGTGTCGCTATTATTTTATGGTCATTAGCGCCAGTAATCGCCGCTATTCGCTGGTGGTGAAAGTATGACCATACAAAACACCACCACTCGTAAAGCAGGACCTTCACAAGGCAATGGAGTTACAACGGTATTTCCGTTTACCTTTAAAGTCTTTACTGCCACAGATATTCTAGTTACTTATCTTAATGTGTCAGGAGTTGAATCGGTACTGGTGCTGTCTACCAACTACACCGTTTCACTCAATGCCGATCAGAACACCTCCCCAGGTGGCTCAGTCACTTTATTGGTTGCACCGGCTACAGCTACTTATATCACGCTCACATCACAAGTCACTAATACGCAAACACTGGCCTTAACTAACTCGGGTGGTTTTTATCCGGAGTCGATTAATAATGCTTTGGATAGGACGGTTATTGAGATACAGCAACTTGCAGAACAGGCAAGTCGGTCTATTACGATTCCTAAAAGTTCTACTGCAAGTCCATTATTACCTATTCCGACTCCATTAAACGTATTGGCTTGGAATGTCGATGGCACAGCAATAACAAATGTAAGCCTTGAGTCATCATCTAATTTAAGCTCTTATAAAGCAACTGGTACAGGCTCGGTTACTCGTACTGTAGCGGCTAAGTTAAATGATACAGTTAGTGTTAAAGACTTTGGTGCTGTTGGGGATCATGTTACGGATGATACTGCGGCTATACAAGCGGCTATTAATGCTATGCAATTAGCAGGAGGTGGTACTGTATTTATGCCTGTTGGCATCTATCGCACGACAGCAACAATAAATGTTTTAGCAGCTGTTGTATTAGAAGGAGAAGGCACTTTTAGTTATCGACCGCCACTTGGTTATGGTGGTGGGGTTACAATCATGCCTGATTCATCTGTGGTAATAGGTGTGTTAGTTGGACAGGTTTCAGCAGCTAATGGGGGAAGCGGTCTGTCTAATTTGTGCGTAACTAGAAATGTGACAACTTCTACGATACCTGTTGGAAGTGTTGGCATAAAAACAGGACATACAGATCATTGCAGATTAATTAATGTGCAATCTTTTTTCTCCGCTATTCCGTTTTGGATAAACGGCAACGAACGTATTATATTAACAGATTGCAGATCAGGCTACTGCACAGACACACATGTATTAATTGGAGAGTCAGTAATAGCCCCGGCTGCAGAGGTAACATTTACTAACTGCCGTTTTGGTGGTGAAGGTGGGTTAGAGCCTACATGTAATAATTATATCCGCTTGTCTGGGGCTGTCGATACTGTATCTTTTATGCGATGTCAGTTTAATGCGTCAGGCGCATCTATAGCAGGGTATGCTGTTTACTTTTATAATTACAATAGTCCAAACGGTATCATATCGTTCGTATCTTGTCATTGTGAAGGGGTTATTGGGGGCTTTATTCAAGCAGATGGAGCATCTTCATCGACATATATTAGGCGAATAAATATAACAACAAGCACATTATACGCAGGTGGCGCAAACTTCTTTCAAATTGCTGATACTTCATTGTTAGAATTAAACATTAGCAATAGTTCATTAGCTGGTGCAATAACTCTAAATAACCAACCAATTTTTAACATTACTAATAATTTTTTATTTAATGGATTGGTTACTTTAAATACGGGTAGTGGTACATTTTCAAATAACTCTTTGTATCAAGGTTTAACTATTACAGGTGCTTATACAGATGCGTGTGCAGTTACAGACAACGCTATTTTGTCTGGCTCTGTATTTACAAATACAGCAACTGGAACAATAAATGTTTCTGGAAATGTAACTGCAAATGCAACTGCAAATGCGGCAATAATAAATAAAATAGGCACAGGTTATCTTGAGGTATTAAAAGGTAATAAGCTGAATGATGGTACGGTTACTGCTGCTTTTGACAATATGAGTTCACAAGTTAGACTTGGAACAACATCAGCGCATGATTTGTATTTTTCTACAAACAGTGTTGAGCGTATGCGTGTTTTAGCGGCTGGCAATATACAAGTAGTTAATGGTGTAAATAATACAACTACAAGCATTGCATTAAAAGAATTTACAATTGTCGGGGCAAGCAACGCAATAACTTCATCATCTGGAAATTTGCAAATTAATACTAATGATGTCGGGGCTGTTGATTTAGGAGGAATGATAACGCTTGGAGGAAGATACTCATCTGGTGACATAAGAACCATAACTTTTGCTGGAATAAAAGCAGGGAAAGCAAATTCAACAGCTGGAAACACTTTAGGGTATTTATCTTTTGGCGTAAACATTTCTGCTGGTGGTATACCCTTAACAGAAGCTATGCGATTAACAGCGTTAGGTGGGTTAAATGTTGGGGCTTATAGCGCAGACACAGCTTTAGGTAGTATTACTGCGTCAGGAACAATAAAAACAGGGGGCTATATTGTTACAAATCTTCCAACGGGTGTAGTTGGTATGCGAACGTATGTAACCAATGCTTTAACACCTGCATGGGGATCAACAGTTGTCACAGGCGGTGCTGTTACTGTGCCTGTATTCTATAACGGAACAAATTGGATAGTAGGCTAAAATGACAAATACAAATACTTGGAACATTGTAGCTTTAAATTGCCAACCTGATGTTAATGGTATGCTTGATTATGTTGTTAAAGCTCATTGGGATTTCAGCGGTACAGATGGCACTTACACAGGCTCTATTTACGGTACAGTATTTTTTGAAGTTGATCCCGATAAACCTAACTATACACACTATGCTGACTTAACTTTAAATCAAGTGGTTGTTTGGGTACAAGAAGCAATAGGCGAAGAACAAATTGCAATATATGAAAAAGCTGTTGCTGACCAGATTGAAGCGCAAAGCACCCCACCTATTGTTACTTTACCATTACCTTGGGTGAACTAAATGAGTTCAGACGTCGATATTTGTAATCTTGCTATGGCTAGGTTAGGTGATGAAGCTAATATAGTCAGTATCTCGCCACCCGATCAATCAGCCCAAGCAGGCTATTGCGCTCGGTTCTATCCGATGTCTTTATCGGCTGTACTGGATGAGCATAACTGGGGTTTTAATAGTAAGCTGGTCGTACTGGCATTAACGACTAATCCTTCTAGTTTATGGGATTACTGTTACGAAGTACCCAGCGACATGATTAACGTGATTGCCTTGTATGATTCAACAGCGGTAGGTGATGTCAACTACGGTGGTTTTCCGAGCAATGCCACTACATCCAGCATCTATGGTGATGGCAGTAAAGCCAGCTATCTTAATCGCTTGGCAACGCACGGTAATCAGCAGGATTATTCAGTTGAATCCGATACGGACGGCAACATTGTTCTCTATGCTAACCAACAGAACGCCATGTTGAAATACGCGGCTTACACAACAAATACAGCAGTCTTTCCCCCTTCATTCATTGATGCTTTGGCGTGGAAGCTCGCTAGGAGGCTGTCCTATAATCCAGCCAATAATGATAGAATAGTCACCTACGCTAAAA
>CAIVYW010000073.1 GCA_903910205.1 uncultured Methylococcaceae bacterium
AACCCCAACGCCCTCATCAGCATTGCCGCTGCCACCGGCGGAACCACCCCGCTGGTCACCACACACGGCACCTTGCTTGCCGGCCACCAGCACTCCATTCTGATCGCAGACAACGGCGCGGCAGCCACGGATGGAAGTAAGCGACCAGTGCCGAGCAGCCAATACCCAACAGTCGAGTGGTGTTGAAAAGTAAAGAAATGGAACTGAAAATGGTTAAAATTATGAGTGTTGACATGGATTTCCTCGAGGTATGTTGAATCAAAGATTCAAATAAGATACTCATTGGTGCGTGTGTACAGATTTCGTTCGATGGTGTTCAGGTTCAGTTGACCGAGGCGGCATATTGAGCGCACATCGACAGCAGTTCTTCATCGACACCGGTCTTGGGTATGAACAGTGACACCGAGTCATCACCGTCGGAAAAGATGAACACCATCTCGTAGCAATAACCGTGATCTTCCAGCACTTCACAGCAGGGCATAAAGTCGGGGTCTGGGTAGGTCAGTGAATCGAAAAGGTTGGTGAGTATCGGGCATCCGGTGATGGTTACGAGATCTTCTATGGTGTCGCTGGGTTCCACGATGATCATTTGATGGGGAAGGTTTGGGGTTAGTTGAGTGAGTCTGAGAGTGACCAGTTTGAGTATGTTGGGATCGGTGATGGAATCGAGTTGTGGCGGATCTTTGAGGATTAGCAAGGGTGTCTCCAAATTTTGGGCAAAAAAAAAGCCCCACATTGTCAAGTGAGGCCGGTTGGGAGTATGATGAAATAGGTTCTTTTATTGATTGTAGTCTGTGGTGCTTTTAAATGTCCAAACAGGGGCGGGGTCGCCAACAATTCTTATTTGCACGGCATTTAGCTAGGCTAAAAGAGATTTCATTATTCATCAATTGTATTATCGCTAATATTTAATAGCGACTACACCATAAGCACCATGATAGCCTCTAAAAATAAGGTTATTCGTTTGATCGGTGACAATCCAATGCTCTAATTGATAGCCTGTCTTTAAATCAATATCCGCTGAATTCGTTTTAATGGTGTAGCCTAGGCCGCTACCAGCTTCTAACATGGTAACAAAACTGTCTTTCCTTGCACTCATGGTTATATAATCATCACCATAACTAGCATTTTGTTGTCCCATTAAAAAGCTACTAGCTACACTGCCGAATACTCGAAAATTATTGCTAAAAGGTTTCCAGGTAGGATCGGCCGTAATGCGCGGGCCAATACCCCAAAAATTTGTTTTGCTATCAGCGTTGTAATTGTAACTAGTGGCATAATAAGTATTAGGATTGGTCCATCCCGATGAATTCATGATGGTTTTTTCATTCATAATCGCTGACCGAAGACCACCGGATATTCTTAAAGAAGTATTTTCTGATAAAGTCAAAAGCTTGCCTATCTCTAAATCCAATACATTATAATTAACTGTATAACTAAGATTGTCGGCAAGATTAGTATAAGTGTCACTATATTGAAAAGAGAAATTACTTGTAGATTCAAAGTGTTTGAATTTTATAGCATAGTCCAAATTATTCTTTGCTTGATAGTCGGCTGAAACTTGAAAGCCTGGGCCGTAACTAATCTTCCTGTCATCAATAAGATAACTATTGATAGGAACAATTGCTGGATAGTTGGTATAGATAGAGCTTGCTGAAATACCACGAGTAACCGGCATAACATAAAGAGCGCCTGCCGAAATAGAAAAGCCTTCTTTAGTATTTGGTATCTTTGGCTCTTCAACTTTTTTAATCTCATCCAGTTGTTTTACTGCCGTCAGTATCAACTCGGTTTTTGGCAGTTCACCCAATTGTTTTTTTGCATTCCCTAATTCAGCATTTGCTTTATCGAGATTTGCATGGAGATCTTTTTCTCGGGTTTTTGACTCCAATACTTCTTTTTTTAAATCTAATATCATTAGATAAAGCTGTTCATTTGTCGGTGCGGCGTGTGCACAGGGGGTTATTAACAATAAGGAAGTAAATGCTACAAGGAATTTAATGCTACTGTTTTTCATATTTTATCATTTAGTCTTGCATTATATTTAAACGGCTTAGGTCTTAATTGTGTGTCAGATTTCACGCTCGGCTTCAGTAGTTGATACTGAAGTGATATTGATACTAGCACTATTAAAATTTATAAGGTAATTAATTCAATGGGGTATAAAAATAACGAAGAGCCAATTGAAGAGGAAATGCACGAATAAGACCGTAACGGAAAACTGTCGGTCATAAGAAGTGTCCGAAAATATTTAGTTCGCTATCCGTTTTAGGCGAACATACACCAAATTTTCTAGGTATTGTCTGTATTTTCAATAAAATCTTCCGGAAAATATAATTGTCCACAGCGTTGACATACTCTTGTTGCTTCCCACCTAGATAGCTTTTTGTTGTAGTTCCACAGTAAAGTATGGAGATGCTTTTGATACTTTGGCGCTAAATTTTTGACATACAATATACAAACAGAAATCAAAAGAATCCAAACTACTGGGTTGCTTGGGGCACTACCGACAATTATTGAAAGAATGATCGCAATGATCCAGAAAATTGTTCCCGCAATATCTTTGGGTTCCACGGGTGGGGTTGATTCAAGAGAAAGTCTTGATTGTTGTGTTCCATTAGAGTTGCTTGAAGCCATTCCTCCACCAATACCTATGCCACCCAAGTCAATACCAGCACCAGCGCCAATAGTTGAAGTATTTAATGTAATATTAGATATTCCAGATTTATATACAAAGCTAGCAGATTTCCATTCATCACTTTCACATTTTGGACAGGACATTTTTATACCTTTTCATGAGTTGTAATTGATTATCGATCTATAGACTTTATTTATGAGCATAATGGTGGAATTTAATAGAGAGCTTCATCATTCGGAGCAATATAGTAGAGCTATGAGCTAGAAATTTGCTCTAAGTCCAAGGTTTCCTTGAATCGCTTGAACTGAATCAAGACCATTGGTGCTACTTATGACACCAAAGAGTTGTACTTTTTTGTAAACATCATAGGTGGTACCTAACTGTCCTGTTAAATAAGTGTTATCCATTCTGCCACCATTAAAGGTGACAGTGGTGCCTTGTATTTGATAGTTTTGCGTTTGACCTGCTACCAAATCCCGCTGTTCAACACCCACTCGTCCGAAAAAAGACAAGGTATTGTTGAGTAAGTTGGTGGTGAGGCCTGCTTGTAATCGTGATTGCAGCTGGGTCATGGTACGTTCATCCCAATGGAAGTAAGCACTTTCACTGTAGGACGAGACGCTTTGTATATTTATATCAAAACCTGCCAATACATCTGCTCGCAAATAATCCGTGAAGGTAAATGATCTGGTTAAGGCGTTACCGACTATTCCGTAAATACTGTCATATTCACTGGTCACATTTTGGGTGCCGTTATACATCAGGCTGTTTGTGAAAACGGTACGATCACCACTATGACCGCCCCAGCCAATGAGTGCCTTGCTGGACAAATTAATTCCGAATCGTTCAGTTATTTTAGGTGCTAATAAACCTGTCATTACACTAGAGGTACTGACACTTTGACTGCCATTGGCAATATTGAGAGTCGATTGTTCAAAGTTGATGATAGCTTCAACCGGCGTCACATTAATGGGGAGTTTAGCGCCCGCTGTAAAACCATAGTTCTGATTAGAAAAGTTGGTTTGTACAGAGTTATTGGTGCCGGTACTTCGATTGGAGTTTGAAAAATAAGTATCCACCCAGTAAGGTGTATTGACCTTATTTTTATTGTCAGACATATAGTCTCGAACTCGGCTATCAAGAGTATTGGTGATAGTGGAAGTGCGTTGGTATAGCATTTGTGATGCCGATTCTTGTACGCCTATACCGGCAGCAGAGGTGAAATCGGATTTTGATACAAAAGGTCTATTGTCTAAGTCATGTGCAGACCATGGGCCAGTAGTTTGATAGGCATAACTGGCACCAGCACCCAAATTAATATTCAGGCTATTACCAGGATTAACCCAGAGTATACCTGGACTAGAGTAGACTAATCCCGAATTAGGCCAGACTATAGAACTAATGTATATATCCCCAATTAAAATAGAGCCTTTATTAATATTAACGATATTATTAAAACTACCAAAAGCTTCAATAGCTATCGCTCTAGAAATGTCCCCACCTCTGGCAATGATAGTACCTGAGTTGGTTAAAGTGTTACTGCCGCCATATAGATGTATGCCATAAGCCGCTCCCCCAGTTCTTGCTGCTGCATTAATTGTGCCTGAATTAGTAACAGTGTTGCTATCTCCATCTGAACTGATGCTTTCAGCATGATTGCCTGTTCCAGATGCTATGGTATTAATTGTGCCGGTGTTGGTTATAGTATTGCTGTTGCCACCGAACACAATGCTAGCTGCCCAGCCTCCAATAGCAGTGTCATTAATCTTGCCTGAGTTGAGGAAGGAGTTGCTATCGCCATAGGAGCTGATGCTATAAGCTGCACCATTAGTTCCTGCTACGGAATTAATAGTGCCTGAGTTAGTTATAGTGTTGCTGTTGCAATTACCAAAGGCATTATAGATACCATAAGCAACCCCGTCAGCTCCAGCTGTGACATTGATAGTGCCTGAGTTGATGATGGTATTGCTGTTGCCACTGGACATGATGCCAAAATGATCACCTCCAACTCCAGCTGTGTTATTAATAGTTCCTGAATTGATTATGGTGTTTCCAAAATTCGTACCCCAAGGCTCTATGGCATCAATAGTGCCTGTTAATATGCTAGCATTGGTGTAGGTTGCATTTGGACCTATATACACTACATCAGCGAATGCGCTAAGCGGTAGTATCATGACGACAAATGATTTAGAGAGAAAGTGAAATAATTTCATTGTATTTCCGGTTATAGTTATGTCTTATTGCATAACTTGAATTTCTTGCCACAAAGTGAACTTTCTATAACACCCGACTCACATCGCCGCGTAATTTGATACTTACATGATATAGATGCTAACACCATTAAAAATATTACGGTAATTAATTCTATGGATTAGGTGAAGAAGGAGGAAAGAGGAAAGAGGAAAGAGGAAAGACAGGAATAACACCCTAAAACAAAACCGTCAGGCATAAAAAAGGCCCCGATCATATCGGAGCCTTCAGAATTCATGGTGCCCAGGGGCGGAATCGAACCGTCGACACGAGGATTTTCAGTCCTCTGCTCTACCGACTGAGCTACCTGGG
>CAIVYW010000074.1 GCA_903910205.1 uncultured Methylococcaceae bacterium
CTGAATTGATCCAAGAAAACTTAACAAAAGCAATACATAAGATGCTCGATTTTCAACCTGAGTCCTTATTACTATATACCTGTGGCTGTCGCCGTTGGGCGCTACGTGATAGCATTAAATCTGAAACTGATGCCTTTGAAAGCATTGCGCCTACGGCTGGCTTTTATACTGTGGGCGAGTTTTGTAATCAAGAAACTGCCTTGCCACAATTAAATCTGGCTTTCGTGGCGGTAGGTATGAGAGAGGGGACAGGCATAGCCACGCGAAAGCCGATATTTAAGCCGCTAGCGATCAGTCATGACACTATCAGCGACATCTACAGTAGCTCTCATCTTAAGGTTATTGCTAGGTTATCTCATTTTAGCAATAGGCTAAGCCATGAGCTTTTAAGTGCCAAAGAACAAGCAGAGCAACTGTCCCAAACTAAATTACAGCTCTTAGCCAATATGTCGCACGAAATTCGCACGCCTCTCAATGCTATCATGAGCATTGCTTTTCTAACGCAGCAAACAGACTTAAGCGCACAGCAACAAAATTACTTATCTGAAATTAATTGCTCCGCTAAATGGTTGCTAGGAATACTCGATAACATCCTTAACTATTCTAAACTTGAAGCCGGTAAAATTGAGTTAGAGCAAGAGCATTTTGCTGTGGATGTGCTAATATCTTCCTTGAAAACGGTTACCGCACCATTAATGACCGATAAAAATGTTCATCTTATCTTTGAAGTAGCATCTACAGTACCTTCGGTATTAATTGGCGATTCCTTACGCTTGGGACAGGTTTTACTGAATTTAATGAGCAATGCCATTAAATTTACTCACACTGGCAGTGTAACGCTAAAAGTACAATTACTAAGCCTGGTCGATCAACAGGCACATTTGAGCTTTTCGGTAACCGATACCGGCATCGGTTTAGACATAAACCATAAAAATAAATTATTTGAAGCCTTCAATCAAGCCGATAATTCAACCACTCGTCTCTATGGCGGCACCGGCTTAGGCTTGTCTATCAGCAAAGCATTGGTATCAGCTATGGGCGGTCATATTAGCATTGAAAGTCAGAAGGGTATTGGTAGTTGCTTTAGTTTTATGATCACTCTTGAGCTTGCCACAACTCCGAAGGTCGCAGCCTTACCGATAACGACCTTAAAACATGACGTTAAATACCCAAGATTGCTAAACGCCCGTATTTTAGTTGTGGAAGATAATCCGGTTATACAGAAGCTTATTCCCGCCATTATGGGCTATGAAGGCATCTTAGTTGATCTTGCTAAGAATGGTTTAGAGGCTCTAGCTTTGCTAGCTGACAATACCTATGCGGCCGTGTTAATGGATTGTCAGATGCCGATCATGGATGGTTTTGAAGCCACACAACGAATTCGTGCAAATCCGCGTTTTGACAGGCTACCTATTATCGCCATGTCTGGCAATGCCGATGAAGACGATCAACAGCGTTGTTTAGCTTGCGGCATGAACGACTTCATTAGTAAACCCGTGGATTGGGAACGTGCTTTCTTAACCTTAGATCAGTGGATTAGTCATCCAAAAACATAGGCTGTTAAGGTAAGACGCAATAATAATATACCCATATCCTATAAG
>CAIVYW010000075.1 GCA_903910205.1 uncultured Methylococcaceae bacterium
GACGTGTCTATGATTAAGTCATAGTTGCCATATTTTCTAAAATGGATGTTGTACAGTTGATTGAAACGTTTATCTTCTATCGTTTGGCGTTTTAGATTGTTTTTTAGGGTAATATCTAAGCTTGCATTATTTTCGTCATGGCGAGAGGCGTTAAATACCCGCTCAGCACCGACTACGGGATCAACAGCTAAAAATACTTTAAATGCAGTGGGAATAAAATGCCAAGCGAGTCTGGAATCCATAATCAAACGATCTTGGCTTTTCCCTATTTCTATGACATAAGCATCTATTTCATCATCAATACTGCGATCGGTTTGTGATATTTCGTTAAGCTCTAGTGTGGTTAGTCCACGTTTGCTTGCAATGTCACGCTGTATGGTGCCTGTGCCGATGATGTCAAAGCCTGTTAGCTGTTTTAGTTCAGTGGCAACCGAAGATTTACCGCTACCAATGTCACCTGACATCACAATAATATTTTTCATAGTGAATTAACCTTTAAAAACCGAAGTGTGTAGAGTTACAAATGTCGGCTATTTTAGCATTGTCAATCAAATACTGTTTTCCTAATACGATAAGTGCTGTCTATTCAGCAACCAAGGTTTCTATTCGATAGCTACCTGCTCCATCAACACCCAATGTTTTGCTAAGCCACGGTAAGGTTTTTTGTATATCCGAAGCTAAAGTCCAAGGTGGATTGATGACTATCATGCCGCTAGAGGTCATACCGTGTTCGGGGCTATCTTCTTTAATGCCTAATTCAAATAATTGTATGTTTTTTATATTAGCGGTCTTCAGCGCATTTTCTAAATATTGATTGCGTTTGCGATCAATAACGGGATACCAGAGTGCATAGATGCCTGTAGCGAAACGTTTATGCATGTGTATCAAACTTTTCGTAACGAGGTCATAGTCACTTTTTATTTCGTAGGAGGGATCAATAAATACCAAGCCCCGATGTTGTTTAGGGGGTAATAAACTAATCGCACTGCTTAAACCATCCGCATGAAAAGCTTGGATACGTCTATCGCGATGAACCACTGTTTTTAAGAGTTCAATTTCAGTGCTATGTAGTTCATACAACGATAAATGATCTTTACTGCGTAAAAATTGCTGAGTAATTAATGGTGAGCCAGGATAACGCAGCAATGAATCAGTGTTGTTGAATTTTTTGATGAGCTTAACATAAGTCTCAAGATCTTTGGGAAGGTCGTTTCGCGCCCATAGTTGGGTGATGCCGTTTTCAAATTCTTTATTCTTTAACGCATAATCCCCGTTAAGAACATAATCGCCAGGACCTGAGTGAGTATCGATACAGCTAAACGCGGCATCTTTTTTGCCTAAATGTTCTAGGATTTTTATCAAAACTAGGTGTTTTAAGACATCCGCGAAATTTCCGGCGTGAAAAGAGTGTCGATAACTGAGCATTACAATAGACCTAGGTATTTAAAGTGGGAAGCAGGGGAGTGCTATCAACTACAGAATTGTCTTGCAGTTGATAGTAGAAAAAAGATAGCTATTTATCTGTTATGAGTAATAACCAGCCATCTTCTGCTTCACAATGAGGAGATTTTCCGGTCACTTTGATATTAATTCTAGCGGCTGTATTCACTAGCGAGGCAGGTAGTTTACCTTTAATTAAATAAAACGGATCTTTAAATTCAGCCGTTACTTCAACAGGGATATTTTTAGCAGTAACTGATATGTACTCTGGTTTATCAACATTAAATGCCATAAAAGAAAAAGAGGCTTCAGGTGCGACAGTTGCTAAATGAGCCGGTAAAAACTTTGCTAATTGCGGCTTGCCACAAGCGCTACTGGTACCTCCACCACTTTTAGGGCCGCCACCATGGCCGCTATGATGTTCAGAAGCCGTGACTACACCACTACTTAGTAAAGCAATCATAGACATTGTGACGAGTAATTTATTGGTGTTCATTGGGGTATCTCCTTTTTTATTATGTGGCCTGCTCGCTGAAACAAACTGATTTTCGGCTACAATGACAACGAGTTGCTGGTTTTTGGAAATTAAAGCTTTCTTAAGTGAGTTGGATATATCGAACAGAACACTTAATGACGCTTAATTATAAGCATAACAGATCATTTTGTAGTGATTAAAACATCCGTATTGAATGGTAGTTAGCGATAAGTGCTGATGACTGGCATTATAATGACGAACATTGCTGCCAACAAGCGTGAGATTTAGCTTTCAGGGTTGACGTAGCGCTTTAAGTATCATAAGGTTAGCAGCGTCTATTTTGATGTCATCACTTTAGTTTTAATTTATAGCTAAATCGATAGATAGGCGCATAGACCTTGCGTGTAAAGAAAGTAATTTTAGCGCTAAACAATCTATACCAAACCCTCTAGCCTCAGCAACTATGCTTGCAGGCACTCATTGATATTTTAAATAAAAAACCATGAACCAACCGTTGAATAAATCTGTTGTTACCAATCTTATTGCCTTTTCGATTATTATTTTGGGCTTTATCAGTCCTATTTTATCGGAGCTCATTAAATCAATCGGTTTCTTTGCGCTGTCAGGTGCCGCTACCAATTGGTTAGCGATACACATGTTATTTGAAAAAGTTCCGTATTGCTATGGTTCCGGTGTGATACCTGAGCGTTTTGAAGAGTTTAAATCTTCTATTAAGAAACTAATGATGGAGCAGTTTTTTACGGCAAGCAATATTCAGCAGTTTATTGAAACCGAGGAGCAACAAGGCAGCAAGATGCTTAATTTGGAGCCTTTCTTAAATGCGGTTGATTATGACAAAATTTATGAGAGCTTAGTATCTTCAATCATGGATTCTTCATTTGGTGGTATGTTGATGATGATGGGTGGCGAAGAAGCACTAGGGCCATTAAAAGAACCCTTTACCGAAAAAATGAAAATCACATTGGTTGATATGATTGAGTCTGAGCGCTTTAAGTCAGCGCTTAAGGAAGGTTTAGATGCCCATAAGATTGGGGCGGATATCATCGATAAAATTGAAACTGTTATTGATAAGCGTTTAAACGAGTTAACACCACAACTGGTTAAAGAAATGGTTGAGGCTATTATTCATGAGCACCTAGGCTGGTTAGTGGTTTGGGGGGGCGTTTTGGGTGGCGTAATGGGACTGTTGTTTGCTGCCTTCCTTTAATGGAAGCCATAGAATTAGCTTTTGAAGAACTGGGTGATGCAGCTCATCCGCCATTACTTATCTTGCATGGCTTTTTTGCATCTTCGCGTAATTGGCGACAAGTAGCAGAAAAGCTAGCCATTGATTATCATGTTTATGTCTTAGATATGCGTAATCATGGTGGTTCGCCACATAATGAGATGATGGATTATGTCAGCATGACGGCTGATGTATTACAGTTCATGGATGATCACGGCTTAAAAATGGCCAGTTTGTTGGGGCACAGTATGGGCGGTAAAGTGGCCATGTGGTTTGCGCTAAAGCATCCTGAGCGGGTTAATAAGTTATTAGTCGCAGATATTGCTCCGGTTAGTTACAGTCATTGTTTTAATAAATTGATTGCAGCCTTAAAGGCCGTGCCCTTACATGACATCAGCAATCGCAAACAGGCTGAATTATTCTTAGCCTCTGACATTCCAGAGTTAAGTTACCGACAATTCTTATTACAAAATATGATTCTTAAGGAAGGTAGCTATCATTGGCGGATAAATTTGGATATCTTTCAGCAAAGTGCGCCTGCGATTATCGGCTTTCCTGATACTCAGTTAGTAACACCCTATTCAAAGGCTTGCTTGTTTTTGGCGGGCTCAGAGTCAGCTTTTGTAAAAGCCGAGGACATTAAATCGTTATTTCCCAATGCTATACTCAATGTGATTGAGCGAGCTGGACATTGGTTGCATGTACAGCAGCCTCAGGTTTTTATTGCCCAAGTACACGATTTTTTAAGGCATTAATCGTATCAACTTACTGGCGCTAAGTTCGCGTAAAGCCTCAATCACTAGGCTATAACACTACCTCTGGTAAATAGTATGTTAAAGAAATGGTATACGATCTTTTTATTAATCGTTGTTTTTAGTGGATCGCCTCTTTATGCCGATTCCCACAAGGCCGCAATAGCTAGCGCACATCCTTTAGCGACCGCTGCGGGATTTGAAATCTTAGCCAAAGGTGGGAATGTCTACGATGCGGCGGTAGCGGTGAGTGCGGCATTGGCCGTGTTAGAACCTTATGGTTCTGGTTTGGGTGGTGGCGGTTACTGGTTGTTACATCGACAAAAAGATGGCTTTGAAACCATGATTGATGGTCGTGAAAAAGCCCCGTTAGCCGCTCATAAGGATCTGTTTTTAGATAAAAACGGGCAGGTGATACCAACGTTAGCGATTGATGGCGCCTTGGCGGCAGCTATTCCTGGATTACCTGCTGCTTTAGTTCATATTGCAAAACATTATGGACAATTGCCCTTGGCCGACAGCTTGGCACCCGCCATCCGTTATGCAAAAACCGGTTTTGCTATTAGCGAGCGCTATTTAAAAATTTTAAAAGTCAGAGCAGAAGTCCTTAATAGCTATGCTGATAGCGCAAAGATATTTTTAACAGATGGTAAGCTTCCAGCGCTTTATTCCATACTTAGACAGCCCGATCTAGCGCAGACCTTAACAGGGCTTGCAGAATCTGGATGGGACGGCTTTTATAGTGGCCCTGTTGCCGATCAATTAGTGAGCGCTGTGCAAGAAGCCGGAGGAATTTGGACTAAAGCAGATCTTGCCGCTTATCAAGTAATAGAGAGAGCACCCGTTAAAGGGCTTTATCATGGGATAACCATCACTAGTGCCGCCCCCTCTTCGTCGGGTGGTATCGTCTTAATAGAGGCTTTAAATGTATTGTCAGGCTATGATTTGCAACATAGCAATGAATTGACTCGCAAGCATCTAATTGTTGAGGCACTACGCCGCGCTTATCACGATCGATCTTTGTATTTAGGTGATGCTGACTTTATTGATATGCCCGTTAAGCGCTTATTAAATGAAGATTACGCGGCGGGTTTACGTAGTAGCCTACGCGTAGACAAGGCTATGCCGAGTGAGTTGTTGTCAGGTGAAATAAAAGCACAGGCCGAAGGCACAAACACCACACATTTTTCGATTATTGATGAAGACGGCAATAGAGTGGCAGCAACGCTCAGTGTTAATTTTCCGTTTGGCTCCGCTTTTGTGGCTAAAGGCACAGGCGTACTCTTGAATGATGAAATGGATGATTTTGTTAGTTTACCTGGCGCAATGAATGGTTATGGTTTGATTGGGGGCAGTGCTAATGCGATTGCGCCTGGTAAGCGTATGTTGTCTAGTATGGCGCCGACTTTTCTCGAAGACGAGCAGCATATCGCCGTATTAGGTACGCCAGGTGGCAGTCGTATTATTTCAATGGTGTTGTTAGCTCTCTTGGACTTTGCAAAAGGCAATGGCCCAGAATCATGGGTGCAAGTGCCGCGCTTTCATCATCAGTTTATGCCGGATGTCATTGAATATGAAAAATCCGCCTTATCTGATGCAGAGTTAACAGGACTCGCTGCAATGGGACATCAATTAAAGCCTGCGGGTTATGCGTATGGTGATATGCAAGCGGTACAGCTAACTAAGGCGAGCAAAGTCTTGACCGGGGCTAGCGATAAGCGGGGTGAGGGTAGAGCGATTGTCGGACACTATTGAAGTTACTGTTTTTCAGGCTAAGGTCTGCACTGAGACTCTTTATGATCAACGTTATTGGGCTGTGCTTGATAAGTTAGAGCAGACTCAGGCATCACGCATCAAGCAACCGTTGCTACAACATCGTTATGTAGAAATACATGGCCGTTTAAGAATCTTGTTAGGGCAATGGCTAAATGAGTCGCCAGACCTGCTTAAAATAAGTAGAACGGCACAGGGTAAGCCGTATTTAGCCGATTATCCGAAACTCAGCTTTAATTTGTCGCATACCGGTGACTATGTGCTATTTGCCGTGACCAGACAAGCTCAGTTAGGTGTTGATATAGAAGTGTGTAAAGCGCGCGCTAATCTTGCGGGCTTGGTGGCCAAGTGTTTTTCGAAACAAGAGCAAGCTTATTGGTCTCAATTGCCAAAATCAGATCAAGTGCCAGCTTTTTATCGTTTTTGGACACAGAAAGAGGCGTTTGTAAAAGCTACCGGAGCGGGGATCGCTTTAGGTCTTAATGCCTGTGTCATTAATCCTCTGTACCCCTCAGTATTTCTAAGCGTACCGGACAGTTGTGGTAGAGCATCAGACTGGCATAGTCTATTAGTAGACTGTGGTACAGGTCTATCGGCTGCGATAGTGGCCGATAGACCTTTTACTATTGTCAATGGATCAGGATTTTAGCGTATTTGATAGATGGGTTATTAGCCCTTAAATGCCGGTCGGGGTTTGCAACCCCGATCGAAACGTTTAGATGCACCCAAGCGGCGCTATATAAGCAAAAGTAGGCCTATTTCTTCGGTGACCTTTCAAAGATAATTGCAATATCAAACGGTTGAGACGGGGTTATAAACCCCGTCTCGCGAGTGGATCAGGATTTTAGCGTATTTGATAGATGGGTTATTAGCCCTTAAATGCCGGTCGGGGTTTGCAACCCCGATCGAAACGTTTAGATGCACCCAA
>CAIVYW010000076.1 GCA_903910205.1 uncultured Methylococcaceae bacterium
AAAATAAAGTTTTTCCTGATCATCCCGATCGACCAACACCGCCCAATCAGGGTTATAACTACCTAGAGGCGTGTCAATCTTGAACCAGCTTGGTAATTTTGCATAAACCTTCACATCAGAGCTTTTTTCAAATGATCTGGCAAATTCTGCCTCAATTTCAGAATCATAAATCACATGATCGTAAATTGATTTTTGCGCTTCTAACATGTTTTTATTGAGATACCCTATTAGCTCAACATCTTGAAAGAGTTCTTGTGCGTAAAAATGCTCATTGCCAATTTTTTCATATTTAATGCCATCAACAATAAAACGGCGCATTTGTCGTTTAATAATGGCACTGACTTCATCAACAAACTTCTGCGGATTATTTTTAAAATCTTGTAACCGCCCACATTGCAGCAAAATAGCCACCAAAGTTCTTCGGGTCAATTGCGTTTCATTTTGCAGATAACTGACGATATCAGGCAATTGATAGTCTTTACTATCAAACACATGCTGTTGTTCGTGGATTTCATTGATAGTAATGCCGCCGCGTCCTATTTCAGCAAGGCCTTTTCCATAAATAAATTTAGCCTTACCGACAACTAACTCATTTTTAATAAGTTCAACGCATTGTTTAATGAGATCTTCAACATCAAAATCTAACCTAAAGGTGGTTTTATATTTAATAAGCTCCCACAGTTGTTTAAATTCTTCGCCAAGGTAAATAGCTTTATTGAGCTTAACTAATTCCTTATCAGCGGCATTTTTAATATTCAAATTCCCCGCGACCTTTTTTAGCGTTGCAGTAATTTGGTTAGCATGAATCTGTAGATCCGCTGGTAGATCGACCTTGTTCTCTTTGATGTCTGTACGAAGTTTATCCTGCACCTTACCGTTTTTGTCGATATAGCCGACATCCAGTAAATGCCCCCAAAGTTTCTCAGAGGTGTCTGCTCCTAAAAAGGCTTGGTTATGGTCATCGGTTTCAATCACAATATTGGCAAACAGATGTTTTTCTACGACGCCAAATTTAATACCTTCGTCTTCTTCTATTTCTTTTTGTAACTGACTAACAAAATCTTCATAGGATTCATTGGCCATGACCGTCAACGTATTCACGTCGAATCCATGCACCCGTTCCCCATCCTGATTAACGGCAATACGCATGCCGCGACCTATTTCCTGACGTTTCTTAATGACCGACTTAGTTTCATTAAGCGTACAAATCTGGAAGACATTCGGGTTATCCCAGCCTTCTTTGAGTGCAGTATGGGAAAAAATGAACTTCAGCTTAGATTTAAAACTCAGTAACTTTTCCTTGTCGCGCATAATCAGTTTATAAGTATCCTCATCGACCTGAGTAACGCCGCTGGTGTCTTTGTATTGATTTTTAGATTTTCCGGATTTATCACTGGAAAAATAACCGTCATGCACCGCATCAACCAAGCTCTCGACATCAACATCACTAAACAAAGATTGGTATTTCGGTTTTTTAATGAGCTCTCGATATTCTTCCTCAAACATTAAGGCATATTTGCCCTTTTGTGCAATTCCATCTTCATCATAAAAACGGTAATTGGCTACTTTATCGATAAAAAACAGGCTCAACACCTTAATGCGTTCCTTGGTAAGCTTTAACTCCTTATTCAAATGCTCTTCAATGGTTTTGCGGATTTGCAGGCGTTTGTATTCATCAGGATCAACATCGCCGACCATTTCACCCAAACGGATAATATCAGATTTACTGGTAAAATCGAGGTACTCGTTGCCAGGTTCGCAATAGATATCATTAATGACATAGCCATCATAGACATCTCTGCCACTTGATAATGACAGCAGGTCATCGCCACTTTTAACTTTTTTGCTGATGCGCTTAACCTGACCTTTTTGAATAGCATCAAATTCAATCTGTGCCGATATGGGACTTTTCTTGTGATCGACGCTGATCAGCTTAATATAAGCTTTATTGTGACCATCTTTAACCTCAATGGACGCCACTTCAATTTGTTTCACCAACTTACGCTCATAAGCATCGATTGAATCGAGCTTATACATCAGGTTGTATTTCTCTTTATGCGTTGCTGAATAGCGGAGGATAAAAAGCGGGTTTAATGAAGCAATGGCCTCTTTAGATTTTGGCGTCGTATCAACGCTCTGGGGCTCATCAATAATAACAATAGGATTGGTGTCACGAATAAACTCGATGGGCTTCATGCCGTTCATCTTGTCATTAGGCCGATGAATAATATTTACCGATGTTTCTTTAGTGACATCAGTAAAGCTTTTGCGAAAGGCATCAATATTGATCACCATAATCTGAATGGCATCATTAGTCGCAAAGCTACGGACTTCGCCTAATTTCTGCGAGTCATAAATAAAATAATCATACGGCGTATTATCATAAAGCTCTTTAAAATGGGTTTCAGTGCTTTTAAGTGAGCTATAAGCACCTTCCTTGACAGCTATTGATGGCACCACGATAATGAATTTAGTAAAACCAAAGCGTCTATTCAGTTCAAAGATGGATCGCAGATAAACATAGGTTTTACCCGTTCCGGTTTCCATTTCTATTGTGAAGTTTCTGGAGACTTT
>CAIVYW010000077.1 GCA_903910205.1 uncultured Methylococcaceae bacterium
CATCGTTTTTTGATGCTCGGTTTTAGTTGTGAATCCAGAATGCTTCTTGTCTGTCACTGTGAACGAGAATCAGGTAATACGATCAGAATAATATCATCTCGTAAAGCAACTAAATCTGAATGTATTCATTACAAAGGTAACGTGTTATGAAAGAAGAATATGATCTTTCTCAAATGAAATCCCGAAAAAATCCTTATGCATCAAAACTGAAAAAATCAGTGACTATTCGTTTAGGTGAAGATGTAGTCGGATATTTTAAAGAAATGGCAGAAGGTACAGGTGTACCTTATCAAAGCCTAATCAATTTGTATCTTCGTGATTGCGTGCAGCAACATCGAAAAGTTGATATTTCTTGGCAGTCAACCATAAAGACGCTTTAACGCAAGTAGCGTCGATGAAGTAAAACGGAATCGAGGATTTATTTCATGCTCATTGCTTAGTGGCATAGGCTTCTAAAGCTAAATTCAAAGCAAGTACATTAACGCGTGGTTCTCCTAGAAAACCCCACTGACGGGATTGAGTGTTCGCATTAATCAGAGCATGAAGCACTTTCGGTTTTAGATTCCTAGATTTGGCCACGCGATTGATTTGATAATCCGCTGCCGCAGGACTGATATGCGGATCTAAGCCGCTGGCTGATGCCGTAAGAAGATCGACCGGAACGGGGGCTTTATTATCAGGATCGTTGTCTTTTAAAGTCTGGAGCCTAGCTTTAATGCCATCAATCAACGCTGGATTGGTCGGCCCTAGGTTGGAACCACTAGAAGCACTGGCGTTATAGGGAAATGGCGAGGTTGCAGAAGGTCGCCCCCAGAAATAACTAGGATTATTAAAAGGCTGACCTATCAAGGCAGAGCCGGTCACTTTGCCATGACTATCTGTCATTAAGCTGCCATTAGCCTGAGTAGGAAACAGCAGCTGAGCTAGACCGGTTACCACAGCCGGATAAATCACACCGGTTAGCAGCGTTAATAATACAAACAAAATAATAGCCGGTTTCAAATGCTTAATCATGATTAACTCCTTTAAACTAAACCTAGTGTGACAAGTAACAGGTCTATGGCCTTGATGCCTATAAATGGAATGATTAATCCGCCTAGACCATAAACCAGTAAGTTATTTTGCAGCAGCTTGGCCGCGCCGACTGGCTTATACTTGATGCCCTTTAAGGCTAGCGGAATGAGTGCCACGATGATCAAGGCATTGAAGATCACTGCCGATAAAATGGCGCTAGCGGGTGTCGCTAAGTGCATGACATTTAACACGTTCAGTACTGGATAGGTGCTTGCAAAGGCCGCCGGAATAATCGCGAAATATTTGGCCACATCATTGGCAATGCTGAAGGTGGTTAAGGCGCCGCGTGTCATGAGCATTTGTTTGCCGGTTTCAACAATTTCAATGAGTTTGGTTGGGTTAGAGTCAAGATCAACCATGTTGCCGGCTTCTTTAGCCGCTTGAGTGCCGCTGTTCATGGCGACGGCAACATCGGCTTGCGCTAAAGCTGGTGCATCATTAGTGCCATCTCCTGTCATAGCGACTAAACGACCTTCAGCCTGATATTGTCTGATGAGTTTTAGCTTCATTTCTGGGGTCGCTTCGGCCAGAAAGTCATCAACACCGGCTTCGGCAGCTATAGCGGCAGCGGTAAGGCGATTGTCGCCCGTAATCATAATGGTCTTAATGCCCATTTGTCGCAATTCTGCAAAGCGCTCTTTGATGCCGCCCTTGACGATATCTTTGAGTTCTATTACGCCGAGTAGTCTAGCATTTTCAGCAACCACCAACGGAGTGCTACCGCGACGCGCTACATCATCAACTAATTTTCGAAACTCGGGCGGGAAGTGGCCGCCCTGTTCTTCAACATAAGTGCGTATGGCATCGGCTGCACCTTTACGAATTTGTCGTCCTTGAATATTAACGCCACTCATTCGAGTTTGAGCAGAAAAATGCACAAACGTGGCTCCTAAAGCATTCACATCGCGTTCGCGTATGCCATATTTTTGTTTAGCTAACACGACTACACTGCGACCTTCGGGGGTTTCATCCGCCAGTGAGGCTAATTGGGCGGCATCGGCTAGTTCCTTATCTGTTACGCCTTTAACGGCTATAAAAGCAGCCGCTTGTCGATTGCCTAAGGTAATAGTGCCTGTCTTGTCCAGCAGTAAAACATCAATGTCGCCGGCAGCTTCTACCGCTCGACCCGAGGTCGCAATGACATTTTTTTGCATCATTCGGCCTATGCCGGCGATGCCTATGGCC
>CAIVYW010000078.1 GCA_903910205.1 uncultured Methylococcaceae bacterium
AATAGTAATTCCACGTTCTTTTTCAATATCGTTGGAATCCATCATGCGTTCGGTTACTTTGGTATGTGAAGCAAAGGTACCCGATTGTTGTAATAGCTTGTCAACCAATGTCGTCTTACCATGGTCAACGTGGGCAATAATGGCGATATTTCTTAATTTTTCGATCACTGTTTGTGTACTCTAAGGGGTTTATAATTAAGTATAAGGCGCTAAAAAGCGCCCTTTAAAACAAGTAAGATGCTTACTACATCCTACCTAGATAATTAACCTTGTCGCCAAGGCAAGCCATCATGACGCCAGCCGGCTATTTGACCACGATGCTGTTGCTGATCTAAAGGACCTTCAAAACCATCAACGATATTAACCAAGTGTGTAAATCCAGCCGCTTGTAAAGCCATGGCAGCCTCTAAGGAACGCTGACCACTACGACATAACAATAAAACAGGTGCCGTTTTGTCCAGTTGATGCTTTTCAACTTCAGAGACAAAATGTGGATTAATCTGCCAATCAGGCGCTTCTTTCCACGCAATATGTATAGCGCCGGGTGGATGCCCTACAAAAACATGCTCCATTTTTGTACGCACATCAACTAACAGCGCATTACTATGTTCTTGCCATAAATTCCACGTCTGCTGTGGATTTAAATTTTCAATCATGCTGTCAACTCATACGCTATATTTCTGACCGATAAATTGAGCTTCATTTCGTAGCCCCTGCAAGGTATCTCCAATTAAAGCATGGTCTTTGTAGAATACTAGCTTTAACTTAGCAAACAACCTGCATAACTCACCTTCAGCCAACAAATAATCTGGATTATTAGGACCTACTCGATTAGTTCTTTCTCGATTAAAAGTCTGATAAAAAAGCAAACCATTAGGTTTAATTGCGCCTATTATCGCATCACTTAGAGTTCGGTCAAGAAATCGACTGACAACGATGACATCAAAGCTACATTTAGCGAAGCTTTCGATCTGTATATTTTCTTGGCAAGCATTGATAGTTAGCCCTTGCGTAGCCGCACTGACCTTTAATTTATCAATAGCGACATTTGAAATATCCCAGGCAGTCACCGCCAAACCTTGCTGTGCTAAATAGAGTGCATTAGCACCCAATCCACACGCCAAATCCAAAGCGATTCCGGTACTTGGTAACAAAAAATGATTTTCCGTCAACACTTTTGCGGCAGAATAATCAACAACATCGGCCTGATTATAAAGCAAATTCCATTTTTTGATTAGCGTATTCACTATTCGGAGCCTGGCATAGTCACCCGACCTTGTAGCCATACTTGTAAGAAATCCATAAAACTTTTAACTTTAGCGGATAAATATTTTCTATGAGGATAAACCGCATGAATATCTAAAGGTGGCAGCGGATAATCTTCCAAGACCATTTGCAAGGTACCATTTTCTATATCTTTACCCACGATATAGGTCGGCAACATCACCAAGCCTAAGCCGTTAAGTGCAGCAATACGAATCGGATGCGCGGCATTGGCTTGCATTCTTCCTGAGACCACCACTGTTTTAAATCCTGAGCCATTTTTAAATTGCCATTTATTACGCGGTGACACCGCCCAATTAATTAAACAGCTATGAGCAGATAGATCTTCTGGGGTTTGGGGCACTCCCTCACGCTGCAAGTATTCTGGTGAAGCACAGATGACCAAAGATGAACTAGCTAATCGACGCGCCACCATACTCGTGTCATCTAAATCACCCAACACAATAGCCAGATCAATGCCTTCGTCAATTAAATCACCCGGACTACCTTGTAAAACCATTTCTATGGTTAAATCGTTATAGATCTTTAAAAATTCGGCAACAGCTCGTGCGATATGCGTGGCTCCAATCGCGGGTGGCGCACTAATTTTTAATAAGCCTCGTGGTTCGGTTTGCAAATGGGTAACGGCGGACTCCATTTCATCCACATCTAGCAACACTTGCTGACAGCGCTCCAAATAAGAAATACCCACATCCGTTAAACTTAAGCTACGCGTGGTGCGATTAATTAAGCGCGTACCCAAACTGCCTTCAAGCTGCATAATATGCTTGGTGGCCATGGCTCTAGAAATACCCAGTTCACGCGCCCCTCCGGCAAAGCTTCCGGCTTTTGCGACACGAACAAAAACGGTCATACTCGTTAATTTATCCACGATGTCCTCATAACAATAGATCAGATTTGCGATACTTAACCGCATTACTTATGTATTGATTAGCGATTAAAGTATAAATAGTTCTGTGTGAATCGTAGTAGATAAGCCGTCATTCCGGCATGGATTGCCGGAAACCAGTTCCCAGGGATGGTGAAGCAACATCACTATATGACTCATAATTAGCAATCTAGCATTCGATACCTACATCCATGTACTCTGGATCCCGGCAATCCATGCCGGAATCCAGAG
>CAIVYW010000079.1 GCA_903910205.1 uncultured Methylococcaceae bacterium
AGCATTTCAATCAATTTATATTCAATCTCCTTTTTTTCATCTTCACAGAGTGACAAAATAATTCGTTCATTACTAAACCCATTCCGATGTTGATAATCGGGAGGTTGGATATGCAAATAAAACCCGCAGTATTAGTTAAGCAACATTTTTAAAATTATTTTTCTGTTTCCAGAATTCTTCAATTGTTTTGTAATCTAGAGCTGAATGCCTTCTTTTTCTATTGTACCAAATTTCAATAAATTCAAATATATCTCGTTCCATCTGTTCTTTTGATATAAGCTTATTTCCATAAATTTGTTCTGTTTTCAAAGTCTTAAAAAAGCTCTCAGCTACTGCATTGTCCCAACAATTTCCTTTTCTACTCATACTTCTTGTAATCATTTTATAAGAATCAAGCACGTTGGTAAACTTCTTGCTAGCATATTGAACTCCTCGGTCAGAATGAAATATTAATCCTTTTTTAACGCTTCGGTTTTTAATAGCCATTTTCCAAGCTGCCAAAGAGGTTTCCTCTACACTCATTCCGTTACTCAAACTCCATCCAATAATTTTTCTATCATAGAGGTCTAAAACGGTTGTTAAGTATATAAATCCTTCTTTTACTCGAATATAAGTGATGTCCGACACCCAAACTTTTGACGATTCTGTAACTGAAAATTCTCTATTTAAAATATTCGGTGCAACTAAATACTTATGTTTAGAATTGGTTGTAACCTTGAACTTCTTGATTAATTTACTTCGTAAACCGAGTTGACTCATATATTTGGCAACGGTAACTCTTGATACATTATTCCCTAAAGAAGCCAATTCTGCCGTCATTCTTGGGCTTCCATATCGCTGTTTTGAATCAAAATAAATGGAAGTTATTTTTTCTTTAACCAGCTCAGCTCTTTGTTTCCTATCTGAAACTGAACCGCTTTTCCATTGATAATAACTTCTTTGGCCAACTTGCAAAACTTTGCACATCTTTTCAATCGGAAATATCTTTTCATTGTTTCTGATGAAAGAGTAAATCATCGACCGTTTTTGGAAAAGATGCCTATTGCTTTTTTTAATATATCTCGTTCTAGTTCTGCATCTCTTAGTTTTCTTTCAAGCTCTGCTATTCGTTCTTGTTCTGGAGTTTGCTTGATATTGCCGTTACCTGGAAAACTTCCTTGTCCAAACTCTTCATACTCTTTTCTCCATTTATACAATTGTGGAGCAGTAATACCCAGTTCTCTAGCTAATTCTGAAATGTTATGTCTTTCATAACTCAATTGAACCGCTTTCTCTTTGAAAACTCGGTCGTAAATTTTTCGCATCTTTTTCATAAATTAAAATTAAGGTTTTTATTCTTAACTTTTTATGAGGGTAAAGTTAGCATGTCCAGACTTATACTTTGGAAACTTATTCTCAAGCTGGATATGATAGCTGTGGCTCAGGAATTCTTTACTCAACGAATGGCGGGGCAAATTACAAAGCAACATTTACAGTTGCGAAAGCAGAATCAACTATTTCGGTAACAGGTTCTACAAGTTTTACTCTTAATGGTTTGCCACAAGGGCCAAACACATCAACTGTTTCGGGTTCTACGGGAACTGTAACATATAGTTATGTAGGGGTTAGTGGTACT
>CAIVYW010000080.1 GCA_903910205.1 uncultured Methylococcaceae bacterium
TACTGACCCTGATTATAAAACTGCCAAAAAAGAATATCAGTGGGATCAAGAACGCAATCGCCGGCATGCAAAAAATATAATTGGGATTGAAGACTTTTTAGAGTATTCAATCATTGATGGTACACGCTATAACGAAATTAGTCTGCGTATGGGTTGTACACCCAACGACGTTGCTGTAGAATACCCTAGCAGTGGTACAACAGGGTATCCTAAATGTATTACTAATTCACACCATAAAATTTTTACAATGTCGCAACGCATTGGTCGTATGTTTAAATTCAAACCCGAGGATACGGTATTACACCTGAACAATCTAAATCACGGGCACGGATTGTGTTTGCATTTCTTGCCTGGCTTTATGATATCCAACGAACACTATACAGAGAATCCTGCTAATTTTAAAAGAGTAATTGAATTTATTAGCGAAAAGAAAATCAATCGACTGTTATTATATACAGCAAAATTATTAACCGATTTTTTAAATTTAACTAAACAATTAGATCATCCAGTTTACATTCTAACGCTGTATCAGATAACTCCAGAAATTATAAGATTGCTTAAAGAAAAAAATGTTGCTGAAATTAACAGCACGTTTGGCGATACTGCAATTGGTGCTGGGTTCTTATTGAAAACTGTTACTCCGGCCACCACCTTGGAACACTACGATGTTGCTAATTACGGTCCTAAAGTCGACGACTTTTGGGATTTTGAAATTCGAGATGGTATACTATGGGTTAAAGGAGATACTGTAAATCAACCTTGGGCCACAAGCAATGACAAATTTGATCTAATAGAAAACAACTATTACTTTCGTGGTCGAGCCGATAGATACAAAATAGACGATGACTGGATTGAATTAAACGAGCTAGAATCTGTAGTGCGACAACTGTTTGATAATAATGCCAACATTGTAGTTGATTTTGAAATGCAAAAGATTTATATAGCAGTATGGAAACCCAACTATATTGCAGAAAAACAACTGAATGAATATTTTTCTAAGCAGTATAAGAATGCCGCTGTTTCTTATGTGTTGCGTGATCAAGATCCTGCACAGTTCTTCAACGGTAGAAAAATAGACAATAGCAAAATTAGAGATTATTGTAGAAATCGATTGAAATTATGAAATACTTATTAGCGTTTTTATTTGTTATTACATCTGCGGTTGCAAATGCTTTTCCCGATGGGCCAGTGAAGATTATTATTCCATTGCCGGTGGGATCGGGACCTGACGCAATGACTCGGCATTTAGCAGAGTTGTTGTCTACTAAATGGCAACAGCCAGTTATTATAGAAAATCGTCCCGGTGCTAACGGAGCCATTGCTATGGATTATTTTGTTAAAGAAATGAACAACGGTACTGTCTTGTATTTGGCAACTTCTGAAAATATTGTGTCATTTCCTATACTGTATAACAAAACTATTTTTCATCAAGTTGCACAACCTATTGCACCGTTTTTTAAAAATGATTTAATGTTGTTTACCAGCTCAAAGAATCTAAATTGGGCGGATACACAAACACAAATTATTAAACGTCCTATA
>CAIVYW010000081.1 GCA_903910205.1 uncultured Methylococcaceae bacterium
ACTGAAAATCAAAGATCGCATTAAAAACAATATCAGCCCGTCGACCATGGGGCTGTTTGACGTAATTACCGAAAGCCGTGATGACAAAACAATCGTCAAAATCACGGTCGCCAGTGGTTCTGAAAAACCGTATTATTTGTCAAAAATGGGCATGTCTGCCAAAGGTTGTTACCTTAGAATTGGCAGTGCCTCGGAGCCTATGCCGGTGAGAATGATTGAGGATTTATTCGCAGGCAGAATTCGCAATTCCATCGGCACCATCAAATCACGTAAACAAACCCTGAGCTTTGAACAGCTTAAAATCTATTACAACGAAACCCCATTAACGCTGAATGAACAATTTGCCCATAATCTGGAACTGTTAACCGGAGAGGGCGCGTACAACTATGCCGCTTATTTACTTTCAGACCTTAATGGCTTGTCAATCAAGGTCGCTAAGTATGCCGGCACTGACCGAGTTAATCTGATTGAAAATGAAGAGTACGGTTATTGCTCCTTGGTAAAAGCCACCAAAGCGGTGCTGGAAAAACTCAAGGTTGAAAACAAAACCTTTGCCCGCATTACCTCCAGTCGGCGTGAACAGCGCAAACTACTCAATCCCGTAGCACTGCGCGAGGCGGTCATCAACGCCATCATTCACAATAATTACAGTAATGAAGTGCCGCCCAAATTTGAGTTATTTGCTGACCGCCTGGAGATTACCTCTGCTGGTGGCTTGCCTTCGGGTTTTGATGAAGAAGAATTCTTTATGGGTTATTCGGTTCCCCAAAATAAAGAACTGATGCGAGTTTTTCGAGATTTGAACATGGTTGAGCAGTTAGGCTCAGGCGTACCGCGTATTTTGGCTCATTACCCACGGTCTGTTTATTGGTTTACCGCTAATTTTATTCGGCTGGTATTGCCTTTTGCCGAGGGCTTTGATCAGCCTACCGACCAAGCCACCGACCAAGCCACCGATCAAGCTGAAGCACTGCTGCAATTTTGCATAACAACACGCTCAACCAAAGAAATGATGCAGCATCTGGGCTTGAGTCATCATCCAAATTTTCGTAACAGGATTTTATTGCCCCTTATTGCCTCCGGAAAATTGGCGCTCACTATCCCAGACAAACCAAAAAGTCCTAATCAGCGCTATATTTCAACCAAGCAGAGAAAAAGCTATGAATGAACTCCACTTGCAAGACAAATTCATAATTCCGTTTTTTCGTGATGACTTGGGCTACAAGGAAGTTAAAGCTAATACTGTCACTCAATCGCTGATTATTGAGGAAGACTTACAGGAGTTTATTTCCAATACAGAGTTAAATAAAAAGCCATATGAGCAATTGCTCAAAAAATACAGTGGTAATAAACAGAAATTACTGGCCGATTTGATTGGACTAATACAAGAACGCTGTGGCAGTAGTCGTAATAATGCTTTATATATTAATGCCAATAAGTCCATTACCTTACAAGGCATAAAGCTGCATTTGTTTTATACCAGTGATAGCGTGATTCATGAAAATGCACTGTTTGATGAAAACATCTTTTCAGTCGTGCAGGAGCTGTCTTATAAATATTTATTTCAAGGTCAGCAAGTATTTTTCTTTCGACCCGATATTGTGCTATTTGTAAATGGCATTTATTTAGGTTATAGCGAATTAAAATCTAACTACACGAACCAAAGTGCCAGAAAAAATGGTCGTGGCAAAGTCATCAAAGATTATTTTGAGGCCATCAAAATCTATCATCAGTATATTGATAATAATACCCTGCTTAGCGACAATGAAAAACAAAACTACCGTAAAGATTTCCTAAAGATTTTTGAAAAAGCTATTCATATTACGACTACAGATATTGGTGAAACCTATGTAATTCGCACGATAGTAGATTATTTTGATGAAATTTTAGCCACTTGCCGTGAAGGTAAGTTTGATCGCGAAGAGATTGAAAAGAAAGCTTATGGTGTGTTTAAAGCTTATCCATTACTAAAGCCTGATGCTGATAAAAAAGATAAGCTTAAAGAACTGTTTTCAGTAGTGTATGGAAAGTTTTTTATTGAAAAAGAGATTTTGTATTACAACTTTATCGAGCGTGATGTTTATCTCAGTAAAGGCCTTAAAGAGGTTAAAAATGAATTAGGGCATCTCATTTCACCTCGACCTAAGCAGAAATTTGGCACTGATAAAATTATGGCCAAAATTGATGAGTTTTTGGCGCATGAACAAGAACCTGATTATTTTGAGACGCTGTTAGAAAAACAATTAGTCGGCGTAAGTGCAGCCAAGAAAAAAGAGTTATTGGAAAAACGTAAAGCCTATTCCAATAATAAGAATGTGTACTCCTTATTGATGCAATATGCCGCAGGGTTTGGTAAGTCCAACATCATTGGCTGGTCAGCATTGCAACTTAAAGATATGCGGCGCAATGGCGAATATGTTTACGATAAAATCATGATCGTTGTGGATAGACTGCAATTACGTAGTCAAATTGATTCGTTGATGTTGAACATGAACATCGATAATCGCATGTACATTGAAGCTAAAAATAAAAAAACCTTTCAAGTAGCCTTAGCATCAGAAATTCGCTTGGTGATTGTCAACTTGCAAAAATTCGGTGCGGTGCGTGAGATGCTTGACGCTGAAGTTTTACAAAATCTTTCTACTATGCGAATTGCATTTCTAATTGATGAGATTCATCGCTCTAATAGCGGTGATCAGCATGACGAAATGATTAGTATTTTTGATGAACTACAAAGTCCGTTTGATAATAATGCTGCCGTTAGTACCAAAAAGAACTTGATTATTGGCTTTACAGCAACGCCAGATGATCATTCCTTGGCTAGGTTTGGTGAATATAGTGGCTATGCTGAAAGTGAAAAACTGTGGCGACCTTTTGATACCTACACCATGCAAGAGGCGATTGATGATGGCTTTATTCTTAACCCGTTGAAAAATATTGTACCTGTAGCATCAAAGATGTTATTCGACCTGCCCAGCAACCTGCTGGAAGGCTTTACTGAAAAAGAATATAAAGACGCACAGAAAAAACAAGTTTATGAAAACCGAGACCGTATCAACGCCATCGCGAAATACGTGGCTGATTTATTAGTCAAAGATGTCTATCGGCAAATACGTGGAACTGGTAAAGCCATGCTAGCTGTTTATTCTATTAAGGCCGCTATTGCTTATCAAGGTGCAGTGACTAAGCACTTTAACGCATTGGTCAAAGAGTCTAAGTACATAAAATATGCCGAAGCGCCAATCCATATCGTTTATTCGTCCGTTTTAAGGTTAAAACCACCGCCTTTTAGGCGGTTAGATTTATCTATGATTTGTGAGTTATGATAATCCAAAAGTAAAAAAAGAGGGTTAACTTATGGATTATCGTTATGGAAGCCACACAGTTTTTAAAATCCAATACCATTTTGTGTTTGTTACAAAATATCGGTACAAGGTGTTGAAAGGTGATGTTGGCTTAAAAGTTCGAGAATTGATCAGGCAGACCTGCGAAGCCTTTGAAATAGAAATCTTAAAGGGAGTAGTCAGTCAGGATCATGTTCACATATTAGTATCCGCGCCGCCAAACATGACGCCCAGTGAAATAATGAGGCGAATTAAGGGAAGAAGTTCGATGAAATTGTTTGAAAGCTTTCCCGATTTAAAGAAGCGCTATTGGGGTCGGCATTTTTGGGCAAGAGGTTA
>CAIVYW010000082.1 GCA_903910205.1 uncultured Methylococcaceae bacterium
CAGGGCGGCCTAACTTTTGGCGAAGGTATTGTTACTAGTATTTATTTTCTTAAGCATACAATACCGAATTTAAATTACAGAGGGTTAAAAATAATGAAGAAAATAATGTTAGCCGGTCTAGCTATTCTATTAATGATAGAAGAATGGTTATGGGATGGTTTAAATGCATTGGGCCATAGTCTCATTCGATGGGTGAGGCTAGAATCTTTTGAATGTTGGTTAAGCCAAAGAACGCCTAATCAAGCACTGATAGCGTTTAGTATTCCGCTGATTATTGTTATGCCATTGAATATTATTGCTATTAGCTTATTGGCTAATGGCATGATTTTACAAGGTCTGTTGATGGAAGGTTTTGTTAAATTATTGGCGACACTCTTGGTGGCTAGAGTTTTTGCTTTAACCAAACCACAACTATTAAGCTTTAGTTTTTTACGTAGTGTTTATCTGACCATTACACAATGGCTGAAATGGGCGCATGATAAGGTCGTTGATGCGCCTGTCTATATCTGGGCTAAGCAGTTTAAGGCAGATGCTAAAGTAAAGCTGAGAACTTGGTTCGCCTAAGCTCAATACGCTGTCTTAGACAGCGTATTAGCATGATATTTAAAGGCTGTGCAGTGCCGCTAAGGCGTGTTCGTAATCAGGTTCGTCAGCCAGTTCATTGACTAATTGGCTATAAATAACCGTATCATGCTCATCAATAATCACGATGGCTCTAGCGGTTAAGCCGGCCAAAAAAGTATCTGTTAGTTTTACACCGTAATCGTCAGCAAAGCTTGAGCGAAAAGTGGATAAGGGAATGACATCTTTCAAGCCTTCTATTTCACAAAACCGACATTGTGCAAATGGTAAATCGGCTGAAATTACCAGTACTACGGTATGGTATAAGTGCGAAGCTTTCTCGTTAAATTTACGAGTCGAGGCAGCGCATGTCGGTGTATCTAAGCTCGGCACGATGGTCAATATCTTTTTTTGTCCTGCATAAGTTGCCAGCGACACATCGGTTAATTTAGAAGTCGTTAAAGAAAAATCGGGAGCTTTGCTGCCCACTGCAGGTAGTTCGCCTGAAGTGTTCAAAGGGTTGCCTTGAAAGCGGATAGTGGCCATAAATAAGATATCGGTTAAAGGTTAAAGGTTAAAGGCAGCAAGTTAAGTTGTTAACGCTTTTACTTGATGCCTTGCACAGAGGACTTATGAATCTTTCTTACTTTTTGCGCGTTTAATGAGGCGTATACGTTTTTCTACCGCCCAATCAGTTAACTTGGCTTTATTGTTATCATGAAAAGGATTCACCGGTGATTTAAACTCTAAACGTATGGGTGTTCCAGACAACTTAAGCTTGTCACGGAAGTAATTCATTAAATAGCGTTTATAAGAGGTCGGTAAGGCATCCGTTTGTGCGCCATGTATGATAACAACCGGTGGATTGCGACCGCCTTGGTGAGCATATTTTAGTTTAATACGACGGGTATGAATAATCGGTGGTTGATGCGCGTCAGTCGCTTCTTTTAAGATTCGAGTTAATACCGGTGTTGACATATCTATCATGGCCGCTGCATATAACTTGCCGACTACATCAAATAATTTGCCTACGCCACTACCATGCAGCGCAGAAATAGGATGTTTTTCAGCAAACTCAAGAAAAGACAGCTTTACATCCAGATGTCGTTTAATGGTATCTTTTTGTTCAGTGCTAATGCCATCCCATTTATTTAAGCCGATGATTAAGGCACGTCCAGCTTCTAATACCAAGCCTAATAAATGTGCATCTTGATCGGTGATACCTTCACGGGCATCCACTAAATAAATAACGACGTTAGCCTTTTCGATGGCTTGTAGCGTTTTAATAACGCTGAATTTTTCTATGGCATCAGAAACCCTAGAGCGCCTACGCATACCTGCGGTATCA
>CAIVYW010000083.1 GCA_903910205.1 uncultured Methylococcaceae bacterium
ATCGCTGGCTGATAACTTTACCCGTATCCAATCAGGTTTTCGTAAAACGGTATCGGCAGGCTCAACTTTTATTGGAATACGAGCTAGTTTTTCAGCGCTGCGTTGATGAGATTCAGGAGTAGAGCGCGAAGGGGCTTGAATGGTCATGTTGATAAAATTGTGGTGATAGTGCGGACTAGGGAGTTTCCAAGTTGATCGGTACTGATGTTAACACCTAAGTCAGATAATTGTGTGACTTTAAGATCTGAATAACCACAGGTGTTAATATGATTAAAGGGGTGTAAGTCCATATCGTTATTTAAACTCAGGCCATGATAGCTGCAATTGTTTTTAATTCTTAAACCAATAGAGCCAATCTTTTTTCCTTCAACATAAACGCCTGGAGCATCAATTTTAGCATTAGCTAAGATACCCTGTTCTGCTAGTATACTTATCATAGCGTGTTCTAGTAAGGTCACTAGTTCACGTATATTGAGTTGTAGGCGCTTAATATCAAATAAAGTATAGATGACGAGTTGACCGGGGGCGTGATAAGTGACCTGCCCCCCTCGGTCTGATTGAATGACTGGAATATTGCCAATATTGAGCAGGTGTTCACGTTTGCCATTTAGACCTAGGGTATAAACAGGAGGGTGCTGAACAACCCATAGTTGGTCGTGGCAATCGCAGGTTCGCTCCTGAGTATAGCGCTGCATGCTTTGCCAGGTATTGGTGTAGTCCTGTAGCCCCAGATTACGTATTATCATAAACGTGTCAGGGCTATATTGAAGTGGTTCTTGATTAACTAAAGCCTATCATAATTGTTGATTTACAACGCCATCAATACATGGGGATGATCGGTTAACTCTTGGTAAATAGCATCTAATTGTTGTTTGCTAGTCGCTTCAATGATGACCGTTATTCCCATAAAATTGCCATCTTTGCTAGGGCGCGAAGTGACAGCATCTTCAGTCATAGATGGGGCATGGCGACGAACTATTTCTGCTACGAGTAAATCAAGCTCCACGTCTGCTTTACCCATAGCTTTAATAGGAAATTGGCAAGGGAATTCAAAAAGTGTTTCTTCACTCATAGTAGGGATTTTTTGTAAGTTTGAAATAAATGATTGATGGTCTGCCATACAGGGCCTGGCTTACCATGTCCTACAAGTTTAGAGTCTAGTTCTACTACAGGGATTATTTCGCGTGTTGAGCTAGTAACCCAAATTTCACTAGCGGCCTGTATCGCAGTGAAGGAAATGTTATCTTCTTTGTAGGGTATGTTATTTTTTCTTGCAAGGTCTAAAATCACATCCCGAGTAATGCCGGGTAGAATGCTATTGCTTTTAGCGGGTGTCGTTAGGATGCCGTCAATGACTGCAAATACGTTGCTCGCTGCGCCCTCTACAACATAACCATCTTTTACCAATAAGGCTTCTGCGCAGCCATTTTCTATCGCTTCTTGTCTGTGCAAGATATTTCCTAGAAGCGTGATGGCTTTTATATTGCAAAATTGCCAACGGCTATCATCTACGCTGATTGCTTTTATACCATCATTTAAACCGGCAAAGGCTACGATGTTTGAGCACATGGCAAAAACAGTCGCAGCTATGTTTTCAGGAAATGCGTGGTCTCTTTTAGTGGCGACACCACGCGTAACTTGTAGATAAATATACTGATCGAATTGTGAATCTAGTAGTGGCGTCAGAATAGTTAACCATTGTTCTCGGCTATGAGGATTGGTAAGTCGTATACCCGTTAGGCTATTTTCTAAGCGTTGTAAATGATCCTGAACATGGAAGAGATGGCCAGAATAAGAGGGGATCACTTCATAAACCCCGTCACCAAACAAAAAGCCACGATCTAAAACTGAAACTTTCGCTTCATTAAGTGGAATATAATGACCGTTTAAATAGACTGTTTTATTTTCCATTATCAGATTTCTCCAGCATTAATAGGACGCTGTCAATCAAGTTATTAAAGATATTGCCCTTTTCAACTTCTTGTAAGGCAACCAAGTCTTTTTCAATGATTAAAACGTCTTTTAGGGTTACTTTTACTGAGCCTAATTTAGTATGCTCTGCAATCGGAGCCATAATTTTTGTATCTGTATTAATGACCGCTTTTAGGTCTGAATAAGGTCGACGTGGAATAGTAGCATAAAGATCTTCAGTTAGACCTAATGCTATGGTTTTGCTAGAGCCTTTCCATATTTTAGGCTCATTTAGGGGCTTGTTTCCTTCATACATCCGGTGTGATTCATAAAAACGAAAGCCATAATTGATTAGGGTCTGATTTTCGTTAGCTCTAGCAATGGCGCTTTTTGTGCCCATGACCACGGAGATAAGTCGCATGTCTTCTCTAAGTGCAGAGGCAACTAAGCAGTAGCCAGCGTCGTCTGTAAAGCCGGTTTTTACACCGTCTACGGATTCATCGCGAGAAAGAAGTTTATTGCGATTTTGCTGAGTAATTTTATTGAAAGTAAATTCTTTTTGAGAGAACCAGCGATAATATTCAGGAAACTCTTTGATGACAGCGGTAGTGAGTATTGCTAGGTCGCGTGCGGTAGTGTAGTGGTCTGGGGTAGGTAGCCCATTACTGTTTTTGAAGTGGCTGTTGTTCATTCCTAGTCGAACTGCATGTTGATTCATTATGTCAGCAAATGTTTCTTCATCTGCGGCGACATGTTCGGCTAAAGCGACACTGGCATCATTGCCTGATTGAATAATAACGCCATGTAACAAATCTTCAACTTTAACTTGATTGCCAATTTCTAAGAACATGCGTGAGCCAGATGTGTTCCAGGCTTTTTCGCTAATGGTAACGATATCATCCAAGTGTAAGTGACCGTTACTCAGTTCTCTAAAGATTACATAGGCCGTCATTATTTTGGTTAGACTTGCTGGCGCAAGTCTAACGTCAGCATTACTTTCTGCTAAGATTTTTCCGGTATGGAAGTCTTCTAAAAAGTAAGCGCTGGCAGCAATAGCAGGTGCTGGTGGGGTAGTGATTTCAGTTTCTTGAGCGTTTGCTTGAGAAAATGTGATGAATAAGCTGAAAAACCAAATTGAGACGTTTTTATTAAAAGGATGCATTGCTCTTTAATGTCGACAGGTAAACAATATTTTGGCTTACATTATAACACGCGTATTTTGTGATAGGTTGGATTCAGTAACAAATTGTGTGTCGATGATGCCAATTTCAGCGAGTTGTTGATTAAGTTTGTTTGCATTAACCGTTGAATTAATCGGACCTATTTGTACTTTATAGAGTGTAGCTTTCTTATAAGTAGATGAGCGAATGTCGGCTGATGGTAAATGGCTAGCGGCAATTTTGTTTTTTAGCTCTATGGCTTTCTTTTCAGTTCCAAAGCTGCCTACTTGCAGAAAAACATGCTTTGCTTGGGTTGCGGCAAATTGTTGGATTTTTGGTAGCGCTTGTTTAGGTGATATCGCTTTGATTTCAATAGTACTTGAATTACCGGCTCCCAGATCTAAATGTTTAGCTGCGCCGTAGGATAAGTCGATCTCTTTATTGCCAACAAAAGGACCTCTATCATTAATTCTGACAACAATGCTGCGATTGTTGACTAGATTGGTGATTTGAGCGTAAGAAGGAATAGGGAGTGTTTTGTGAGCTGCCGTCATTGCATACATGTCGAATATTTCGCCAGTTGCTGTTTTCTTGCCATGGAAGCCAGGTCCATACCAAGAAGCTATGCCTTGTTTGAGGTATCGGCTAATACGAGGAAGTAAATTGTCTTCAGAGGTTTTCTCATCTTGGATGTTAACGTTTAATGTTGCGTGTTGTCTTACTGTTGATGATTCTATTGGAAAGGTGTCTGTGGTGTCGGCACTTTTAATTTGTTCTGATGAACAGCCAAATAAGGTAAGAAGTAGCGCGACTAAAATTATTTTATTCATGGGTTGTGCCTTTTTTATTTAAAATAGTCTGACTTAATTGGTATACAGCCATAGCATATAAAGGACTATGGATGTAACGGGTGATAACATAAAAGTTATCTAAGCCCGCCCAGAGTTCATTAGTTTTTTTGCCCTAATGGTTGCTCAAAAGAAAGTAGTTTTACTTTAGTGGGTAAAGAAGGAATAGGCCTCATTGTTTTTAAGTTGAGTAATTCTAACTTGTCTTGTCTTAAGTGCGGCTTAAGTCAGCTGGATAATGTTATTTTTGGATTATTTTTGCTTTTAAATGACACTGGAATAGCGATAGTTTGACCCGTTTGCCAATGGTGTTTAACAGTATAATTAGCAATGCTGGCTATGGCATCGTTGGGATTGTGCCAAATATCTTTATGATCATCATGATCGAAATCAACCGCTAGGCTTCTAAAGCTACTGGGCATAAATTGTGGGACGCCCATTGCGCCTGAATAAGAGTCTTTCATATCAATGGGGGGCTTGATATAGCAGTAAAAACTACTTTAGCTCATTTAGGAAGTACGGACTGCGAGGAGGATAGGCGAAGGCTAATGTGGCGAGAGCTAATACGATGATGACCTGTTTTTTGTTTATAGAGTGTTTCAACACCGATGATGGCGACAATTATTTCGGTAGAAATCCCTGTTTTCTGAGCAAGACCCGTTAAGGCAGTCTCATTATTCAGCTAAAACTTCACGCCACTATTAATACGCTCATCATTTAGATATGTTTTCTATAGTTGTGCCTTTCGTCATGTTTCTGAAGGCTATTTAAAAGGGCTAACGATATTTTTTATGCGTGTGGATGGACATTAATATGCCGAAACCAGATAAGAGTGTCACTATAGACGTGCCTCCATAACTAATTAAAGGTAAAGGTACACCGACTACTGGAAGCACACCAATAACCATGCCAATATTGACAAATACATAAACAAAAAAAGTAAAGGAAAGGCTACTAGCTAAGAGTCGACTATAAGAGTCTTGAGCTTGACTTGCAATATAAAGACAGCGAGCAATAATCAGCAGATAGAGGGTTAATAAAGATAATCCACCAAATAATCCAAATTCTTCAGCAAATACCGCAAATATGAAGTCGGTAGAGCTCTCTGGCAAGAAATCAAGCTCAGATTGTGTACTCCCTAACCAACCTTTTCCATAAATACCGCCCGATCCGATTGCTATTTTAGATTGTATAATATGATAACCTCGGCCTAGTGGATCAGCTTCTGGATTTAAGAAAGTCAGTACACGATCTCGTTGGTAGTCGTGCATAAAATGCCACAAAACAGGCGTCAATGCCGAACAAACTGCAATGATAGCTGCTATAAAAAGCCAAGACAGTCCTGCAAAAAAGAGAACGCCAGCGCCAGAGCTAACAACCAGTAGTGCTGTACCTAAATCAGGTTGTTTCGCTATTAATAAAGTTGGTAATGCAATCAGTAAAACAGCGACTCCAATATGTTTAGGCTTGGGTGGCATGGCATGTTCAGCTAGATACCATGCAATCATCATAGGCGTGGTTAGTTTAATCATTTCTGAGGGTTGAAATCGAAGAATTCCAAAGTCTAACCAGCGTTGCGCACCCTTACCAATTTGCCCCATGATGAGTACTGCAATGAGTAATAAAACCCCAAAGCCAAAAAGTAATGTTGAGTAGCGTTTAAATTGATAAGGATCGATATGAGCAATAATGGTCATTAAAACAAAGGCTAAACCGACTCGTTCAGCTTGACGAAAGAGCACATCCATATCCTGGCTGCCAGCACTATAGAGAATAACAAAGCTCAGGGATGATGCTAACATTAATCCGATAAATAATGGGATGTCAATATGCAGCTTTCTTAGAATAGTTCCTAATAGCGATGGCGGTTCAAAATGTTCATGGCGGGTTTCAGTTTTCATAATTATCCTTTAAGTATTGCTTGATGACTTGACCTGCAATAGGTGCGGCCACGGATCCTCCGTGCCCACCATTTTCAACGATAACAGCAACAGCAATTTTTGGCTCATTAGCCGGAGCAAACGATATAAAAAGCGCGTGATCACGAAACTTAAAATCAATGCTGTTTTCATTGTATTTGGCGTTTTGCTTGATGCCTAAAACTTGAGCTGTGCCAGTCTTTCCAGCGATTTGATAATTAATATTTGTATTAATGCCTTTGGCTGTTCCATGTTGACTATGCACAACATTGATCATGCCATCGATGACAGTATTAATGTTTGCTTTTTTAAGAGCGATGGTATTTTGGTGTGTTTCTGGGCCAGGGCTGGTTTCATGAGCTCTGACTATTTTATCAACCAAAAACGGCGTTACTATATGGCCGTGGTTGGCTAAGGTTGCGGTCGCTCTGGCGAGTTGCAAAGGCGTTACTTGAAGATAACCTTGGCCTATACCGGTAATTAACGTTTCTCCTGGATACCAAGATTGTTTTTTTTGAGCAAGCTTCCATTCGCGTGAGGGGAGTAATCCTGTTTTTTCACCCATGAGATCAATACCTGTTTTTTCACCGAAACCAAATTTCTGTAGAAAACTGTGCATATGATCTATACCAAGCATCGAGGCGAGTCGATAAAAATAGACATCGCAGGATTCGGTGATAGCTTGATTTAAGTTTACCGAACCATGCCCGCCTTTTTTCCAGTCGCGATATTGATGATCAACTCCGGGTAATTGATAGTAGCCGGGACAGTTTATTTGCTGTTCAGGGGTGATTGCGTCAAATTCAAGTCCTGCCAAGGCAATGAATGGTTTGATGGTAGATCCTGGCGGGTAAAGGCCACGTAATGCTCGATTGTAAAGCGGTTGGTTTTCTGATTTTTGCAGGGCTTGGTAAGCATCATTAGTTATACCGACTACAAAAGGGTTGGGATCAAAGCCAGGGCGGCTGACAAAGGCTAAAACACCGCCAGTTTTAATGTCAATAGCCACCGCCGCTCCATTGTAGCCAGTTAAGGCATCATAAGCTGTTTTTTGCAAATCAATATCGAGTGTTAAATAAAGATCTGCGCCCGGGTCAGGATTGACTTCGTTAATCGTGTTAAGTAATCGAGCTTGTACATTGGTTTCTATTTCAGCATAACCTGTTTTTCCATGCAGATCATTTTCGTAAGAGCTTTCTATGCCTAATTTACCAATATGTGTTGAGCCTCTATATTCTGAAATAGGCAGGTCTTTTAGTTCTGCTTCATTAATACGGCTCACATAGCCAATAATATGTGCTGCTAAATCGCTGTAAGGATAATGACGTACTAGTCGGGTATGAATGTCCACACCTGGAAAATAAGGTCTTACTACTGCAAATTTAGCAAGCTCCTCATCATTCATACTTAATAATAGGGGTGTGCTGACGAAGCGTTTTTGGCGTTTACGTGATTTTTGAAAAAGTTCGATTTTGTCAGCAGGAATTTCTAGTAGCGTTTGAAGGCGCAATAAAGTTTCATCAATATTGGTAATTTTTTCAGGGATTAATTCTAAGCTATATGAGGGCGTATTTTCAGCGAGTACTTTGCCGTTACGATCATAAATCATGCCACGGGTAGGTACTAAGGGGACAATTTTAATGCTGTTATCTTTCGCTAATAATGAATAATGTTCGTTACCTACTATTTGTAAATAAATGAGGCGAATGATCAATCCGGAAGATAATAGAGTAATAAGGCAGAAGGCGGCAATAATGCGATTAAGAAATATACGGTTTTCTAAAGAATGATCTTTGATGAGATACATGTTTTGTGACGATTATCTAAAGCGCGGCGGTAAGCGAACCAGTCGTAAGACACCATAAACTATCGGCCAAGCAAGAGTTCCCGTGAAAATAGGTAGCCAGAAAGTTGTGTGCAATTGGCCTGGGTGCTGAATATTTTTTATGAAAAAAAGCAATAATTGCGACAACAGTAGGCAAAAGAAAATAAATAGACCTTGTTGTAGCATTGGAAAATGACGTAATCTTTTGTGCAAATTAAGGCATAAAAAGATGACTAAGGCATAGGCCAATGCATATTGTCCTAATAGTCGTCCTGTTAAGGCATCTGTTAATAAGCCAAAAGTCCAGGCATGAAAAATACCCGCACGCTCGGGTAGAGAAAGAGACCAATATATTAATGTAAGTAGTACCCAGTCTGGATTTAAAGCGGCTATGTCAGTAGGTAAAGGTAATATTCGTAAACACATAGCGAGTGCTAAGGTTATTGAAATCTGAATAAAGCCAAAGATATTATTTGTTTTCATGTTTAGTAGCGTCTAACTTGTTTTCTGTAGGCTTAGAAACGAGTTGTACTGGGGTTGATTTACTCCAAACTATCATGAGCTCACGATTTCTATCTAATAAGGCTTTAGGCGTCGCAGTAATGGATGTAAAAGCTTGGTTAGGTTGAGGTGTGAATTCATCAACAACGGCAACAGGATAACCCTGAGGGAAAGTTCCTCCTAATCCTGATGTAATGAGTAAATCACCTGAGCGTATATCTGCGTTACTGGGTAAAAAAGGTAGAATTAATCTATTTGTCTGGCCACTACCCACTGCGATAGCTAATAAGCCGTTACGATTAACCTGTACCGGAATAGCGTGATTTGGGTCGGTAATCAACATGATTTCAGATGTCATGGGTAGGGCGCGAAAAACCTGGCCGACAACACCATTAGCATCTAAAACCGGTTGTTGAGGATGTACGCCAAAACGAGTGCCTTTATTGACAACAACAATATGTTCATAAGGCGCCATATTGACGGATAGTAATTCTGCAACTAAGACCTGCTCGCCTAGTTTAAATGAATTCTCAAGTAGTGCTCTTAAACGAATATTCTCATTCTCTAAGGCTGAAAATTTAAGTAATCTGGCTTGATGAGCGAGTTGATCTTCGCGCAATTGCTCATTTTCTTTTTTCAGGCTTCGGTAAGAGGTAATAGAGTCGGCTGTTTGCTCAACGAGGACAGTGGGAAAATCAACTAAATATTTTAAAGGATCGACAAAAAACGATAAGGTGCTACGGAGCGTGTCAATACTTGGGGTTTTCTGATCGAAGACTAGTAATGTTAATGAAGCTAGTACGGCTACCAGTAAGCGGGTATTGATAGAGGGGCCGGTGGCAAATATAAGTTTTATAGTGGATACCTCTTGTTATGCGGTATTGATTCATTACTACTCCCTACAAAAAGCTATCAGGCTTTATGTAAGGAGTTAAGTTTGAAATGTAATAAAAGATATGGGCAATAATCACTATTCTAATGAGAAATTTGAAAGACCTTTTTTATTTAACATTTCTAAAATCAAGCCGCCGCCTCTAGCGACACAAGTAAGAGGATCGTCAGCGATATGTACTGGAAGCCCGGTTTCTTCAGCAATTAATAAATCAATATTTCTTAATAAAGCCCCACCTCCGGTCAAGTAGATGCCGCGAGTTGCAACGTCAGAGCCTAATTCAGGCGGAGTTTGTTCGAGTGCAACTTTTACAGCTCTTACTATACCAGAAAGCGGTTCTTGTAAGGCTTCCAAGACTTCATTGCTGTTTACGGTAAAGCTACGAGGTACACCTTCGGTTAAGTTTCGACCTTTAACTTCGATTTCTTTAACTTCGTTAGCAGGGTATGCCGTGCCTATTTCAATCTTAATTCTTTCAGCGGTGGTTTCGCCAATGAGCATGCCATAATTTCTACGTACGTAATTGATAATAGCTTCATCAAAGCGATCGCCACCGATACGCACGGAATTTGAGTAAACCGTGCCGTTAAGCGAAATGATAGCGACTTCAGAGGTGCCTCCTCCTATATCTAAAACCATAGAGCCACTCGCTTGATCAACAGGTAAGCCTGCACCAACCGCTGCTGATATAGGTTCTTCGATAAGGTACACTTGACGCGCACCAGCCATAGCTGCTGATTCTCTAATGGCACGCCTTTCAACTTGAGTAGAGCTGCAGGGTACGCAAATTAGAATGCGAGGACTAGGCCGTAACCAACGATTTTTATTGTGAACTTTTTCAATAAAAAAACGTAGCATACGCTCAGTGAGAGCAAAGTCAGCAATGACACCGTCTTTTAAAGGACGAATCGCTGTGATATTGCCAGGTGTGCGTCCAAGCATTTGTTTGGCTTCAGTACCTACGGCAGCAATCGTTTTTGAGCCACGAATTTTATCATCTTTAATGGCAACAACTGATGGCTCATTGAGTACAATTCCTTGTCCTGGAATATAGATCAATGTATTCGTAGTACCGAGGTCTATCGAAAGATCATTAGAGAAAAGACCGCGAATTCCTTTGAACATTTTTAGCTGTTTCCTTGTAAACAATATTTTTGAGATTTAAAGGCGATACTCTATCAATCAAGAGGGTATTTAAGCAAGATATAATTGGCATAATTGTAGTAATATACGCGGCAAAGATGAGAGACACAAGATGAAAGATAGCGATCACGGCATTAGTTATATAGTGTGGCGACAAAAACAATTGTTTTTTTGAGTACAAATAATCTAATAGCTGAATTTTTTTAAATAAAATATTGATCGTTAGCTTGTTTAAAATTAAACGAAGGAGAGAGCATGTCATTAACAGCGGATGATGTAAATAAGATTGCGCATTTGGCGCGATTGGGGATTGATAAGCAAGATGTAGCAGCTTATGCCAATGATTTATCAGGCATGCTGGATTTAATGACCCAAATGGCTGAAGTCAATACAGACCATGTTGAGCCTATGGCTCATCCTATGGATCAGGCTCAACGTTTAAGAGCTGATGCAGTCACTGAGTTAAATCATCGGGAAGCATTTCAGGCGATAGCGCCACAAGTTGAAGCGGGACTTTATTTGGTTCCCAAAGTGATTGAATAAGGGACATACCTACATGCATAATAAAACACTCACAGAATTAAGTTTAGGTTTACAGGCAAAAACATTCTCTAGTGTGGAGCTCACACAGTTCTTTTTAAATCGAATTGATCAGCATCAACAACTTAACGCTTATATTACAGTGACCCCAGAGCTGGCTTTGGCTCAGGCTAAAGCGGCAGATCAACGTATAGCTAACGGCAGGTCCGATCTATTAACAGGCATACCCATCGCTCAAAAAGATATTTTTTGTACTCAGGGCGTAACCACAACATGTGGCTCTAAAATGCTGGCTAATTTTACCGCGCCATACAATGCGACAGTGATAGAAAAGTTTAATCAGGCAGGGGCTGTCATGTTAGGTAAGCTCAATATGGATGAGTTTGCTATGGGCTCTTCTAATGAAACCAGTTATTACGGTGCCGTTAAAAATCCTTGGAATATCAATACCGTTCCTGGTGGTTCATCGGGGGGTTCAGCTGCTGCGGTATCAGCAAGATTGGCGGTGTGTGCAACGGGTACCGATACTGGTGGCTCTATTCGTCAGCCCGCTGCTTTGTGTGGTATTACCGGCTTAAAGCCAACCTATGGTCGTGTGTCGCGCTATGGCATGATTGCTTATGCCTCTAGTCTGGATCAGGGCGGACCCATGACGCGCAGCGCTGAAGACGCCGCGATTATGTTGCAAGCTATGGCGGGCTTTGATGAAAAAGATTCCACCAGTGTCGATATGCCCGTACCTGATTATCGGGCGGGTTTAACTAAGTCATTAGTGGGTTTAAAAATTGGCTTACCTAAAGAATTCTTTGGTGAAGGTTTAAATGACGATGTCGCAGCAACCTTAGCTGTCGCTATCGAAGAATATCGCAAGTTAGGCGCTGAAATGATAGATATTTCTATGCCTAATCTAAAATTAGCCATTCCCGCCTATTATGTGATTGCACCGGCTGAGTGTTCTGCTAATTTATCGCGTTTTGATGGCGTGCGTTATGGGTATCGCTGCGAGAGTCCCGTTGATTTAACTGATCTTTATACGCGTTCGCGTGGTGAAGGTTTTGGTAAAGAAGTCAAACGTCGCATACTCATGGGGACTTATGCTTTGTCCACGGGTTATTACGATGCCTATTATTTAAAAGCACAAAAAATACGTCGCTTAATCAGTGAAGACTTCAAAACCGCATTAGCCACGGTCGATGTCATTATGGGGCCGGTAACACCTAACACCGCCTTTGGTATCGGAGAAAAAATGGCTGATCCTATTGCCATGTATCTTTCCGATATTTACACGATTGCCATTAATCTTGCGGGTGTTCCCGCTATGTCTATTCCAGCAGGTTTTGTCGCCGGTATGCCGGTCGGCTTACAATTAATTGGAGATTATTTCTCCGAAGACCGATTGTTGAACATTGCCCATCAGTATCAACAAGTGACTGATTGGCACACCTATATACCCACAGGTTTTGAATAAGGAGATAACAATGGAATGGGAAACAGTCATCGGTTTAGAGGTGCATGCACAACTCGCTACACGCTCAAAAATATTTTCAGGTGCTGCCACCGCTTATGGTGCAGAACCTAATACTCAGGCTTGCGCTATCGATTTAGGCTTGCCGGGTGTTTTGCCAGTATTAAACCAAGAAGCAGTGCGCATGGCGGTCATTTTCGGCATGGCTATTGAAGCGCATATTGCACCGTATTCAGTCTTTGCCAGAAAGAACTACTTCTATCCTGATTTACCTAAAGGCTATCAAATTAGCCAGATGGATCATCCTATAGTTGGAGTAGGGCACTTAGATATAGAAATTGATGGCCTGATCAAACGCATCGGCGTTACTCGTGCGCATTTAGAAGAAGATGCCGGTAAGTCGCTGCATGAAGATTTTCATGGTTTGACGGGTATCGACTTAAATCGTGCAGGCACACCCTTATTAGAAATTGTTTCTGAGCCCGATATGCGTACTGCTAAAGAAGCCGTAGCCTATATGCGAAAATTGCATGAGTTAGTGCGTTATCTGGGTATTTGTGATGGCAATATGCAGGAAGGTTCTTTTCGCTGTGATGCCAACGTCTCGGTGCGCCCTAAAGGCC
>CAIVYW010000084.1 GCA_903910205.1 uncultured Methylococcaceae bacterium
AATAACAAAACCCAAGCACCTTTAGAGGACGTCGAAGACCATCTCGACGATAATCTCGACGATGAATACCCAACTGAGACTATTGATCAGCATTATTATGATAAGGATGATGCTGTTCTTGAACCCACCAAAAATGACGTTGAACCTACGCCTAGGTTTTCGATACCAGCGGTTATCCAATTTAGTTTAATGGCCAAAGCAAAAGAAGGCTTTAATGGCGTAGATTTAGCCAATGCCTTTGCCATCGTCGGCTTAGAGTACGGCAGCTTAAGAATATATGAGCGCATAGATTCTAAACGTTTAGTCGACTTTGGTGTCGTCAGCATGCTGGGTACGGGAGTTTTTCCTCACGAAAGCATCGATAATTTTTATTGCCCTGGCCTCATATTCTTTATGCAACCGGGCCAATTGAATCATGCACGACAGGTGTTTGAAGATTTTATAGAAACCATAGAAATAGTCGCCATTGAATTAGATGGAACTATTTTAGATCACAATCGCCAACTACTGACTGATGACACCATTCATTTATTCCATCAGAGCTTGTAATTTAAGGCTAGACAGCGTTCATCATGAGCCTCTCTAAAGGGCTCGCCACGAACGCGGTTTGCTATCTTAAGATAGAAGCACATGCAGTCTAAGCCACAGCCCTAACTTATATTTCTTTCAGTTAACCTAAGACTATCCAATACGCAACCTTGAACTACAAAGAGCTTGTTAGCCAAATCAATCAATGGGATCACGACTATTATGTCCTTGATCACCCTACAGTCGCTGATGCTGAGTATGATCTTGCCTTTAGAGCGCTACTAGACCTTGAAGCTGCGCATCCTGAGTTTATCAGCCCCGAATCTCCTAGCCAACGCGTGGGCGCTAAAGCCATCTCTGACTACGTCAAGATAGAGCATCGCGTTAAAATGCTCTCGCTGGCTAATGCCTTTAGTTTAGAAGAAACCTACGCTTTTTTTGAAAAAGCCGCTAAAGAACTCAATCTTAGCGCTGATTCACTTAAGATCTTTAGTGAACCTAAGCTCGACGGTCTGGCCATTAGTCTACATTATGATCACGGCTTATTAAGCTATGCTGCGACTCGCGGCGACGGACTCATCGGCGAGGATGTTACCCATACCATAAAGACCATCAAATCTGTACCGCTTAAACTGGCCACCGACCATCCGCCGGAAACCTTGGAGGTGCGTGGCGAAGTTTTTATGCCTAAACTAGCCTTTGAAAAGTTTAACCAACAGGCGCTAGCGCATAATACCAAGCTTTTTGTTAATGCTAGGAATGCAGCAGCCGGTACAGTTAGACAAATGAATCCTAAGATTGCAGCAGATCGTGATTTACAATTTATTCCTTATGGCTTGGGTGACTATGTAGGTACGCCATCTTTTACTCAGCATTCGGACATACTGGCTTATTTACATGACTTAGGTTTTAGAAAAAATCCGCATTGCTATGCTTTCTTAGCTTGTTATGAAGCCTTTGTGAGTAATTATGAACGAATGGAGCAGATCCGCGCACTACTGCCTATGCAAATAGACGGCATCGTTTATAAAATTGATGACTTAGCGCTGCAAGCCTCGCTAGGCTTTATCGCACGCTCGCCTAAATGGGCGATTGCCAGAAAGTTTCCTGCTGAAAACAGTGTCACTGAACTGTTGGCTGTGGATTTTCAAGTCGGTAGGACCGGTGTATTAACGCCAGTCGCCCGATTGACCCCGGTTTTTGTCGGCGGTGTAACGGTCAGCAATGCCACCTTACATAATATGGATGAAATCGAACGCTTAGGTCTGCAAATAGGCGATAAGATTGAAATCCAACGTGCGGGAGACGTGATACCCAAAGTTGTACAAGTTGTTGAGCGAGGTGCGCACAGATCCCCGATTATCGTACCAGAGCGCTGCCCCGCGTGTAATGCGCAGGTTAAGCAAACCGAAGGCCAAGCGGCTTTTCGGTGTAGCGCTGATTTAAGCTGTGGCGCTCAAGGGGCTGAACGTATTCGTCATTACGCCTCGCGTAAGTTTATGAATATTACCAATCTGGGCACTAAACTCATCGAATTACTCTATAACACAGGCCGACTAAAAACCATTGCCGACATTTATAGCCTGACTATCGACGATATTGCTAGCTTAGAAGGCCAAGGTGAGAAAAGCGCCCAAAATGTATTGGAGTCTATCGCCAGTTCAAAACAAACTAAACTCGGTACTTTTTTAGGTGCATTAGGTATCCATGAAGTCGGTGAAGAAGGTGCAAAAAGTATTGCCCAGTATTTTAAAACCCTAGCAGCGATCATGGCAGCCTCTTTAGAGGACTTGATGCAAGTGCCTGATATCGGGCCGGTGATGGCTAAGAATATAGTCGAGTTCTTTCAGAGCGCCGAAAACCGAACGATCATTGCTAAGATTATAGACGCTGGCGTTACTTGGCCGGCTATAGCAGAATTCGCTATAGCTCAGCGACCATTGGCTGGACAAACGTGGGTATTAACCGGCACCTTACAACAACTGACCCGCTCTGAAGCTAAAGCCTTGCTAGAAAGCTTAGGCGCGAAAGTCGCAGGTTCGGTTTCTAAAAAAACCTCTGTAGTCGTAGCTGGCGTAGAAGCCGGCTCAAAATTAGCGACTGCGCAAGAATTGGGCATTAAGGTTATGGATGAAGCTGAATTATTGTCTGCCTTTGTCACGGCAGACAGCCTTGAATAATTATTTATTTACGTGCTAAGCGGCCTGCTTAATTTGAGTGCATGACTATGTTAGTTATTTTGCTTCAAACATTTTAATAGCTCAATTAAAAAATCACCTGCGATTTGCTGAATCAGTGCAATAACTGCTATAGAAAATATCTTCAAAGCAGGCGCATCTTAGCTATCAAATTCCATTCCGTCCTACTGCCAAAACTGATAAAAACTTCGTTGAATAGGTGTGCCCACTTACCTAAATCAGTTATTACGGAGAACGTCTTTCATGTATGTTTTTAGAACAGCTTATTTAAAGCAACTAGTTACTTTTGAATAGGGATTGAAGATATAAGTAGTTTCTTTTAAGTTTATAAAGCTACAACCCTCGGAAATACAAAGTGACATATACTGGCTTTTAGTTTAAAACACAGTAACCGTAAGCTTTTAAATACATACCCCCTATCAATATGGAAATTCTTAGTCTTTTAAACAGTCAGTTAAATGCAGTCTTATTCAAATCACTTCCTCAAATAGAAACTAACTGGTGGCAATCACTGGTTTTAGACAAACTCACTTTCCAACAAAAATCATTCAGTCAGAATTTACCGCATAACGCTTTAGACCAACTTGATCTTTCAGCATTACTTAGAATAGTTGATCAGAATTGGTATGACATTTCCAACCAATGTAATTTTGCTAAGGAATCTAGGAATTGGTTAAAAGAAGCCCAATCTATTCGGAATCGTTGGGCACACGCACCGGCTGGTGGCTTAGCCGATGATATCTGTTATCGTGATATTGATACGATAGAAAGATTATTGGAAGCGTTGGGTGCCGATATTGATACCTTAAATGTCATTAGCCAACATAAGAAAAAGCTTTTACACAAAATTGCGGCCATTGAGGCACCTGTCCTAGAAATTAAGTCTGTTGATGTAATCTTTACAACATTTAAACCAGGCGACATCGTTAGCTTAAAAGCCGATGTTACAAAAACGGGAGCTATTGTTGGCGTAATAGCGGGGGATCCCGAAAACCGATATCAAGTATTTCATGATGGCGCTATAAGCACCTACTATGAATCACAACTGGAATCGGCAGTTACTAAGATTGCAAAGGCTACCGTTATACCAGAAATGCTGCATGCTGCTTTAACCGCTTTGCAATTGCGCCATCCCAGTATTAATCATCTCTATTCCCTGTTTTCTTCACGCATCAATTTTGTCCCTTATCAGTTTCGCCCTGTACTTAAACTAATACAGGCTGATCGCCCCAGAATGCTCATTGCTGATGAGGTAGGAGTTGGTAAAACCATAGAAGCCGGTTTGATATTAAAAGAGTTACAGGCGCGTAGTGACATTAAATCAATATTGATCATTTGTCCTAAGCCACTGGTCGCTGAAAATAAATGGCTGGAAGAAATGAAACGCTTTGATGAGCGTTTTGAACATTTAGATGGCAAAGCATTACGCTACTGTATTAATGAAACTCATCTTGATGGTGTTTGGCCACAAAAAAAATCTCGCGTCATTGTGCCTTACTCATTGTTTGATGAAGGGCTGTTAATGGGTAAGGATGACGGTCGTAAAAAGCAATTGGGATTGCTTGATCTTGATCCACCACCTACCTTTGATCTTGTGATCGTCGATGAAGCTCACGCAATCCGAAATACTGATACCTGGGCTTATCGAGTTGTGCGGCATTTTTGTGATAATGCAGAAGCCGTTTTATTACTATCGGCAACGCCTATTCAATTAGGCAATAAAGATTTGTACACTTTATTGCATTTACTACGCCCTGATGTCATCACCAGTCGGCAAGACTTCGATTACATGGCCGAGCCCAACCCTTATTTAAATGCTGCCATAGCAGCGGCGAGGGCGGCAAAAGCAGATTGGAAAGAAATAGCAAAAACGGCTTTGGCCCAAGCATTGGCCACCACTTGGGGGCGAGGCGTTTTAATTCATGACCCACGCATACAACAAGCCCATGATATTCTCACAAGTGATGATGAAAGCCCAGAAACACGGCTTACCATTACCCGGCAATTAGAAGAGCTTTATACCTTTTCACCTTTTATCAATAGAACTCGGCGACGAGACATTGGTGTGTTTACTACTCGTAAGCCTGAAACTGTTACAGTAGACTTTACCCCAGAACAGGCTGCTTTACATACCAATCTGATTGATCTCATTGCCCGTATTCTTGCCCATCGCCATGGTGATCAAAATCTAATATTTATGTTGTCAATGGTGCGAAGGCAGGTATCTAGTTGTGTGTTCGGTTTGGCACCTCTACTAGAAACCATGCTGAATCGTCATTTATCACAATTGGAAATCAGTGAGCTAGATGACGATAATACCCCAGAACAATTTAACGAGACCTTAGCTGAGTTCCGCGCTGATGTTGATGCGCTAATCAAGCAAGCGAAAGCCATCACGGGCCCAGATCCAAAGCTCGAGGCTTTTCTTAAAGTCATACGTGATAAACAAAAATTAGCCAATAATAAACTATTAGTTTTCAGTAGTTTTCGCCATACCCTCGCTTATTTGATTGATAAACTGTCCCATGAATCCGTTCGTGTCGGTTTGATCCACGGCGATATACCTGATCATGACCGTCGAGATTTACGCAATCGTTTTAGCTTGGCTAAAGACGATCCCAAAGCATTGGATGTCCTGTTGTCATCTGAGGTGGGTTGTGAAGGTTTGGATTATCAATTTTGTGATGGCATGGTCAATTATGATTTACCTTGGAATCCGATGCGCGTTGAACAACGTATCGGTCGTATCGACCGTTACGGACAGAAAAGCGAAACCGTGGTTATTTACAACTTTATAACGCCAGGTACGGTTGATGCTGAAATTTATGAAAGATGTTTGTTACGGATTGGTATTTTTCGTCAAGCCTTGGGTGGCAGTGAAGAAATTCTCGGTAAATTGACTAAAGAAATTCGTGAAATCGCCGAAAACTTTACGCTTAATCCCGAAGAGCAAGCGGCTAGATTTCAACAATTAGCCGACAATGAAGTTCGAGATATTCAAGAGCAAGCGAGGTTAGAAGAAGAGCAAAGTAAATTGTTTGGCTTGACTCAGCCCAAACGCGATGAGGATATGGTTAAACAAGCTGCCAGTTTCTGGCTTTCACCAGCTATGCTCGCCAATCTGATCAGTCGTTATTTGCAAGCGCAAGGTGCCAGCAATCTACCTACAACGCTAGGTCAAAAATCGATGACCACTTTACAACTAGGGCAAGAAATAAGAACTAAGTTGCTGACTGATTTTAAATGCCATCCCTACAAGGGCGAAGCCGCGCAAACATGGTCGCGTTGGTTAAAAGGTAATGATCCTTATCTAGCTTTAACGTTTAATCCAGAAACCGCCGCTGAACGCCGTGATTTAGTCTTCATTACACCCACTCATCCCCTAACACATCAAGCCGCATTATCCATAGAGCCTTCATCTGCTTTGTTTTGTAACTTGAGTGTGACTAGCGATAAAGTGACAACGGGACTCTATGCCTATGCCATTTACCGCTGGCGAAAATTGGGTATAAAAGAAGATTTCACTTTTCAGCCGGTGTGTCTACATGCCGAACTAAGCACTCATATATTAGAGTTATTAGAATCATCTGTGCCAGTGCAGCATGACAGTCAAGCTATCAGCAGCGAACAAGAAAACTTACTAGAAAAAAGTCATTATCAACTGTGGTTAGATACTCGCGCGTCACATATAGAGCAAGTTGAACAGCACGCTAGTTCACGCTTGGCTTCATTGAAAACCACACATACCGCCAGAATGACCTTATTAGAAGAACAGCGCGACAATGTGACCGAAAGCCGTATTCGTAGGATGCGAGAAGCACAGATAGATGCAGCCGCTAGGGATTATCAAGTACATGTTGATAAATTGGAACAAGCTACCAAACAGGCTGATATCTTGGCTGAAGTGGTGGCTTTTGGTATTTTAGTTGTTAGCTCTTAAATTCCAATCATTAATAAATTTTCAGATTGATTGACATAAACCATAACCGTTCTTTCATAGCCATAAAAAGGAGTTTTTTTGATAAATAAAAACTATATCAATTCAATACGTGATGAATACACTGGCTTGAAAGACATGCCAAGAGAAAGTCTAGCAAGCAGTGTTAAGATATTAGCGGATGATATCTACGCAAAAGATTCTCATTTTATCTTTGAATTAATTCAGAACGCAGAAGATAATAATTATCCTGATCAATCTGCGGCTAGATTGCGCTTTGAAGTTTGTTTGATCGATATTGAAGGTCAGAATGAAACTGCATTGATAGTTCATAACAATGAAATTGGATTCAATGATAAGAATGTGCGAGCTATCTGTCAGGTTGGGCAGTCAACAAAGAAAAAAATGGACGGCTACATTGGTGAGAAAGGGATTGGATTCAAATCAGTCTTTCGGATAACCAGCAGCCCTTACATTTTTTCAAACGGTTTCCAATTTTGTTTGCCTGAACAAGATGATGAAACGGGTCTCGGCTATATTGTTCCTTGTTGGGTTGCACACCCACCTCAACAGCTTTCAGCACAAGAAACATCCATTATTCTTCCGCTCAACAAAAAAGAAAAAGAAAAAGATATTGATGATGTTATTAAAGCATTACAAGAAATTTCACCGGAAACAATTCTTTTTTTAAAAAAGTTAAAGTCATTGGAGGTTTCAATTCAATTATCCAGCAGTGATAGTTTTAAGAACCTTTCAATAAACAAAAAGGTGCTTAAAACTATTGGTAATTCACAACTAATCGAATTGAGTTGCCAAAAAAGTGATATCCAGAATGATGCTGTGGTTGATACATGTAATTATTGGGTAACTGAAATTGAATTTGAAAAACCCACCCATATTCATCACGAGAAACGGATTGGTATAGAATGCCGCTCGGTATCTGTCGCTATTCCTTTGAATGACAAGCCTAGAAAAGGAAAGTTATTTGCTTATCTGCCTGTTTGGGAAGAAACAGGTATTCCGTTTCTGATAAATGCTGATTTTTTACTGGTTAGTTCACGGGAAGGTATTCGTGAAGATGAAGAATGGAACTATAAGACGAATACGCACTTGAGTTAGAATTAACAGTCATGGTAAACTCCTTGTCTTGTGTAGTAAGAAAACTCCTTACCCAACTCAAATCATAAAATAGCTATAGTAACTTTTAGGTAACATTGGCATAAAAATTGCAACACTTCCATTGCCTACAATTTCAAAAAATATGGCAATGTATATTTATCCGCTTATAAAGGCTAGTACTTCATCAACACTTAAAACTTTGCCAGTACTCACAACTTTAGCATCAATCACAAGACCTGGAGTGCTTACAACTTGATATTCCATAATCTTAATAATATCATCTACTTTTTCAAGTTGAACAAACTTTCCGCTTTTGGCGATAGCTTGTTTCACAACATTTTCTAAAGTTGCACATTTACTGCATCCCGTTCCTAAAACTTCGATTTTCATAGTAAACACTCTTTCATCAATGGTTCTAACTCTTTGGCATTTACATTGCCTGTA
>CAIVYW010000085.1 GCA_903910205.1 uncultured Methylococcaceae bacterium
CACCTATCCAAGCATCAAAAAGATCGCCTAGAATATAAAGCGCTGAGGCTTTAGGCGCTCTATTCTCTAAAAAATCAAAAAATCGGCGAGTGATTTCAGGTTTGTCTAAGGCAAGATGTAAATCTGAAATAAATAGGATTTCTTCAGGCAAGGTCTGGCTCGTTTAGTTGATGGGAAAAGCAGACTAAAGGCGAAAGTCAAAATGTTTACTTTAGCCTTTAGCCTTGTTTTTTATTTTACAACTTCAGCTTTTTCAATAACGATGTCTGTTTTAGGTACATCTTGATGTCCACCACGATTGACAGTCGCTTGTGTAGCCATAGCATCAACGACATCCATACCTTCAATGACTTCGGCAAATACCGCATAACCCCAGCCACTGGCATTTTTGCCAGTATGGTTTAGGAAAGTGTTATCTTTATAATTGATGAAGAATTGTGCTGTCGCTGAGTTGGGATCATTGGTTCTGGCCATTGCCAACGTGCCACGATTATTAGTTAAGCCATTGTCAGCTTCATTTTTAATAGAGTCATGGACAGACTTTTGCTTAAAGCTGGCATCAAAGCCGCCACCTTGAGCCATAAAACCAGGAATAATTCTGTGGAAAATAGTGCCGTTATAAAAGCCTTCGTTAACATAAGTTAAAAAATTTGCCGATGAGATCGGTGCTTTATCCGAATTTAACTGAATAATGATGTCTCCTGCGCTGGTGGTTAATTTAACTTTAGTTTGTGTGTCTGTCATGGTTTTTTCCGTTGCAAAAGAGAGTGTTGATATTAAAAATAGCATCAATGAAAGAATGATGGTGCGCATTAGTTTTTCCTTGTTAATGATGCGAATATTAGATTTTAGGTGTTTTTATCTTGAAAGAGAAGTGGCAGCTTGGTAAATTGTACGCATTTGTTATCTAGTAGAGTTACTGCAATCCGTTTATTAATCAAATATGTTGAAAATATATAACACCTTGGCCCGAAAAAAAGAAATCTTTAGACCGCGAGTTGAGGGTAAAGTCGGTTTATATGTTTGTGGAATGACGGTCTATGATTACTGTCATGTTGGACATGCAAGAGTTATGGTGGTGTTTGATACCGTAGCGCGATATTTTCGATATTCAGGTTATGAGTTAACCTACGTGCGTAATATTACTGATATCGATGATAAAATTATACAGCGAGCTCAGGAACAGGGAGTCACTTTAACTGAATTAACTGAGCGATTTATCGATGCTATGCACGAAGACGAACGTGCGCTTTCAGTATTGCCGCCTGATATCGAGCCTAAAGCGACACAATCTATCCCTGACATCATTGCTATGATTGAAATTCTGTGCGCCAAGGACTTGGCCTATGTAGGTCATAATGGTGATGTATTTTATGCGGTCACAAAATTTAAGCATTATGGACAATTATCAGGTAAAAATTTAGAAGATTTGCAGGCAGGTGAACGGGTTGATGTTGATCTTGCTAAGCGTAATCCTTTAGACTTTGTGCTCTGGAAAATGGCTAAAACAAATGAGCCTGCTTGGCCATCGCCTTGGGGTTTAGGTCGTCCTGGTTGGCATATTGAATGTTCAGCGATGTCAACTTGTTGCTTGGGTAATTCTTTTGATATACATGGTGGTGGTATGGATTTACAGTTTCCTCATCATGAAAATGAAATTGCCCAGTCTGAAGGGGCTACGGGTGAGAAATTTGTTAATTTTTGGATGCACAACGGTTTTGTACGCATTAATGAAGAGAAGATGTCCAAATCATTGGGTAACTTTTTTACTGTGCGTGAAGTATTAAAACAATATCAACCAGAAATTATTCGATTTTTTATCTTATCCAGTCACTATCGTAGTCCATTAAATTACTCAGATGAGCAATTAAATGATGCTCGAATGGCCTTAACGCGTCTTTATACGGCATTACGCGGTTGCGATGGAGAAAATGCTGAGATCGATATAGATTATAAAGCCCGTTTTGAAGTTGCGATGGACGATGACTTTAATACCCCCGTTGCTTTATCGGTATTATTTGATTTGGCAAGAGCATTGAATGCTGCTAAAGAGGCTAAGTCAGAAAAAGTTCAAGATTTAGTGGCAACATTACGCTTTTTGGGCGGTTTGTTGGGTATAGTGCAGGGTGATGCTGAGGACTTTCTAAAAAGTGGTGTAGTTAATAACGAAGTTATTCATGTGGAAATGATCGAGCAGCAAATACAGGCGCGTTTAGCCGCTAAAACAGCAAAGGACTGGAGTTTAGCGGATAAAATTCGTGATGACTTAAAAGGGCATGGCGTTATTCTCGAAGATATGCCGAATGGATTAAGCACTTGGCGACGTGAATAGCTACTTAAATCAATTAAGGCTGAAAGATCCTTTTTTGTTAAAGCATCAACTTAAATTAAAGACAGTAATAAATCCATGAGCGAAATTAAAGATAAAGCTATTGAAGTCTATCTTGACGAATTGGCTAGCGCATCAGCGACACCAGGTGGCGGTAGTGCGGCAGCATTGATGGGCGCCCAGTCTGCTGCATTAACCAGTATGGTTTGTAATCTTACCATCGGTAAGCCTAAGTATTTTGAAGTCGAAGCCGAAATGCAGACGTTGTTGTTAAAATCAGAAGCATTACGTAAAAGACTAATGGACATGATTAAGGCTGATGTTGATGTTTTTAATCGTTTAATGGCCGCTTATGGCTTAGCGAAAGAAAGCGATGCTGATAAATTGATTCGATCTCAAGCGATACAAGAAGTCTTGAAGGAAGCCACTGAAGTACCTTTGGCCTGCGCGAAAGCTTGTGCAGAAGCTATCGAATTGAGTCGTTGTGCCGCCAATAAAGGTAATCTTGCCGTAATTAGCGACGCAGGCGCTGCGACGATGTCGGCTTATGGTGGCTTAAAAAGTGCGGCACTTAATGTCTATATTAATACGGCTAGTCTTAAGGATAGAGTTTTTGCTGAAGCTAAGTTAGCTGAATTAAAGGCTATTATGGTTAATGTAGAAGAGCTGGTTGCTGATACCTATGTTCTTGTTAAGACTAAATTGTAGTTTAAGAAAATAAATAGTTAAAAAATTAATTGACGATAGGTCGATGAGTCGTCATAATAGACAGCTCTTTAGGGGTGTTGAAAGATTACCCATAATGAGAAGCAATATTTACGGGGTGTAGCGCAGTTTGGTAGCGCGCCTGCTTTGGGAGCAGGATGTCGGGGGTTCGAATCCCTCCACCCCGACCAGTTTAGCGCTTGTAGCTCAACCGGATAGAGC
>CAIVYW010000086.1 GCA_903910205.1 uncultured Methylococcaceae bacterium
CCATATACGGCCAGTCGAGAATATCTCTAGATGGCACATGGTTTTCATTGGTGGGCGAACTGGTGCTATCGACCCAAACCGGTCATACGAATATGAATTTAGGCCTCCCGATACCGGTCATAAGCAAAGTAAGTAACACTATCAAATTGCTATTAAGGTCAGAGTAAATTTATAATTATCTCAGTTGATTTAAGTTTACTCTGACCCCAGTTATTTTAAACGTGACAAGATACGCTCAGGTTTGATCTGTTCCATCAATGGATGCCTATAAATAACTGTTTCCTGAGGCGCAAACAACAGCTCAATGCTGGAGGGGTTGTTCTTGGCTAACAATTTGAGATATTTACCCAGCTCATAATAGGTATGATCATTCCTATCGCTGTTGACTTGCTCAATATAACTAAACCCAAAATACAGATCTTGAGGCAGGATAAACACACCACGCGTATCGGTATCAGACTCGGGCATACTTAATCCATAAGCTCGGCTTCCACTCACCGTATCAAGCAGGATAAGATTTTGCTCCTTCAGGTCTTTAATGCTCAGTGTCATAAATACCTTAGCGAATGAAAAGTTGCCCCTATAAACCAAGGCATTGTTGAAATAAGTGATCCAGACTAAATCCTCTTGTACTTAAATCGTCTAAAGAGATAGCTGATTCAATCACAGAGCCATTTATAATGTGCTCAGGAGAATAGATCACACGTAATAAATATTCATCATCGGCAACTATTCCAAATTTACTATGAGAGACTGTCTCATCTTCAAGCGTATATCGCATTATAAAAAATTTGAATGATTATTAAGCCGCTTTATTTGTTATTAATGCCAATATTTCTTCAGGTAGATTCTCGTCTATTGGGGTTTCGTCAGCTATAAATTCTTCACCCCTGAGGTTTTCCCATAGTAAGAATAACTGCCATCACCATAAATACCTAGGTCTAACCTAAAGTTTGGTAATATCCAAAGAAAATTTATTTCGCCATCAGATGCTAACGTAATAAAAGGCTCTTTAACAGTAGGAAATAATTTCCACATAAAGTTTTCTGCGTCAGATATTGACTGCTGAGTTGCTGACCTACCTTTATCATCATCCCATCCATCAGGATAAGAGCCTATCGCTCTTATTCTGGCAAGGATTTTTAAATCAAGTCTATCAATATCTAAACGTTGATTACTTTCAACAGATTCAGAAAACGACCTTTGAGTTTCAGGAATAAATGCTGGGGTCTCTGGTTTGGCTCCTGTCATTACAGAAGTAGTTAATACCTTTTGTTCAATTCCCGTCATTACCAGAGTTGCTAATCCTACCATCATGATCAAAGGTTTAGCATTTTTCAAAGTATCATTAATAGCGCTAACACAAGAAGGAGGTGGAGTATAGGATTGGGTGCTGATACAAGTAGTAATGGGCATTAATGACTCCTTACTTAGGTAAACTTAAATTAATCTGATTTGTTATTTTATCGGTCAATAATAGAGCTAATAATTGCTTATTTTTATCATGTAAGTTATTCATAAACGGTGTTAAGTCTTGATGCTTGTTGTCATCATGTTGCTCAACAATAGCAGAGATATTATGGTCTATGGTTATAGATCAACAATTGAGTGTGCTTTATTAATCGGTGAATAGGACAAGCAGTCTTTTATTGGAGTTGTAGGCGGTTGCAATTTAATCTCCTCACTTTAAGACATGTTTGTAGGCGCATTATAACTTATTTACCTCAACAACAATAAATAGAAGACCTTACAAATCATTTAGCGGTAAATCATAAACTGTACTTACCCACAAATAGTTATTGTGTGATTGTTACCAGTGTGTTACGACAAATAAGACTTAAAATATTCATTAAAACAGCACAAAATTTGACGTAAGTCATTGATTCGTAATTATCTTAACAAGCTGTATAAGTATTAGACAATCTAACTAAATTTAATGAAAATTAGGCAGTTAGAAAGTTACTCAACCGGTAATCCACAAAGTTATCCACAGCTTCTGGGGATAACTTTAGGTCAATTAAACATCAATGACTATAGTGGATCCCAAAATCAGGACAATAGATTAAGATATACCCTGTCGTGAAAAAAGGTCAGAAA
>CAIVYW010000087.1 GCA_903910205.1 uncultured Methylococcaceae bacterium
AAGAAGACCAATTATGCTCTAAACAAGCTTGTTTTTGTTATAAAGAAGATCTGCTCTAACCAGAATAATGTATCTTTGTTCCATAATTAGTTTTCTTTGCTGTAAAGAAAATTGTCTTTGTTATAGAGTTCATGAACTCTATAACAAAGAAGATACTCTCCGTAGCGCTTTAGCCGCTAGCCACTGCTGCTTTTAACAATAACAATAGGTATTCATGAACTACGACATCATCGGCGATATACACGGGCAATATGACAAGCTAATCGCGCTGTTAAAGCATCTTGATTATGCAGAAACTAACGGTATCTGGTCACATAGCACGCACAAAGCTATTTTTGTCGGTGATCTGATTGACAATAAGCATATTGACGCTGGTATATCTCAGCTTAAGACTGTAATGCTGGTTAAAGCTATGGTTGAAGCGGGTTCGGCTTTATGTATTATGGGCAATCATGAGTTTAATGCTATTACTTGGTTGCTGCCTAATCCTGACGATCAAACTACTTTTTTAAGAGAGCATAACAATAACAACCATAATCAACATAAAAATTTTCTTGCTGAGGTGGGAGAGAATTCACCACAACATCAAGAAATTATCGAATGGTTTAAAACACTGCCGCTTTGGTTAGAATTGCCCGCAGGTATTCGGGTGATACACGCGGCCTGGATTGAAGAGTATCAAGCCGTTCTTAAACCTTATTTGACTGAAAACAATAGTCCGACTGATGAGCTATTCATAAAAGCCAGCGTTAAGGACAGTGCTGAATATGTAGCCCTTGAAGCCTTATGTAAGGGGCTGGAAATCAACTTACCTGAAAATCATAGTTTTAATGACAAACATGGCGCAAGACGCACTAACATCAGAATTCGTTGGTGGAGTAATCAGGCAAATAGCACTTATAGAGCAGCAGCGTTAGTGCCTGAAGATGCAAGGCATAGTATTCCTGATCTGCCTATAGAACAGCGTGATCCAAGAGTCAAAGCATACACCGGTGTGCCGGTATTTTTTGGCCATTATTGGTTTAGCGGACAGCCAAAACCAGAAGCCGATAATATTGCTTGTGTTGATTATAGTGCCGGAAAAAGCGGTGATTCAGCATTGGTCGCTTATCGCTGGGCAGGTGAATCTGTGTTGACTGAGGCGGGTTTTAGGTTTGTAGGCTAGGCAAATAACTACTAAAAATGGAGTGCAATAGCTTCAGCTATTGCCTTTTAAAATAGCTGAAGCTGTTTTATTTCAACTTAACTTAAATGGCAGCGGGTAGGATGGGCAAAGGCAAAGCCGTGCCCATCGAGCTTTAATGCTGTGTTGATGGGCACGCTGGCGCTTTGCTCATGCTACTAACTGTTTTTTTTAACATTCATTTTAATTAATTACGGATGACTTGATTTAGATCAAGAGCAACCTTGTTTAATCATGCAAGAATAGCTTCACCCAAACAGGGGTCGACAAAATCGATTAGAACTTAACGATTTTATGTTTTAATATCAAATGAGAAAAGATTATGAAAACAGTTAGTCATTTATTATTGTTAGTTATCGCCATCATCGGCCTTACTGCTTGTGATTCAGGTAAAGGCCCTAGTAAGCCCGCTTCTACTCTGACTCAATCTAGCATTAAATAATTATTTAATGTGGTCGAATCGATATTAAATTAAAGGGGTGTTGGGTTGTCTCTTATTGCAACCTAACACTGTTTGAGCTAATTTGGTTAACACTGTATTAATACTAGGAAAAAGTATGTACTACGCTAATAAAATACATATGCATGATCAAGTTTTTAATCAAGTCGATAGTATCATGGATTTTTATAAAAAAAAGCCTAGTAAGGCTTTATTGTTTTTTGAGTTCAGTTCAGTGAGTGCTGTATTAATAGGCATTTATCAACTGTTAGAAGTTTGTATTCAATAGCTCTATTTCCTAAATATTCTTTATAATGCTTTGGAATCTACGCATTATAGATAATATCTAATTGTCGCCGAACAATAGTAAGCGTTTGCTTAATTGTTGTGGCAAGGTTCTATGATGGCTTGTAATAACCTAAGGTCATTAATTTGGATAGCACGTTGATTAACTAAAATAATATCTTCTTTGCATAGCGCTGTTAATTGGCGACTAATAGTTTCATTACTTAGGCCCAAAAAACTCGCAATAGTCTGTCTAGGCATACTTAAATTAAAGTGGGTATGCGAATAACCCAATGCGCCATATCGTTTCGATAACATCAATAAAAAAGTCGCTACTTTTATTTTGGCTGAATTATTGCTGAGTAGAAACATTTGCTCATGATTAGTGGTAATCTCTTTACTTAATATCCGTGTTAACTGATATTGCAAATTAGGAATTTTTGCACATAGCTCATTTAATCGGGTCAGCGGTAATTCACAAACTGAACTAGTTTCTAGTGCATCTACTGAGAAAGTAAAGTTCCCATCGAATAACGCATCCAAGCCAATTAATTCACCGGGTAGATAAAAGCCCAGCGTTTGTTCTGTACCGTCAGCAGACATCACAAAACGTCTAAAAGAACCTGATTTAACGGCAAATAAACTAATGCAGGCTTCATTTTTGGTAAATAATGATTCACCCAAACCTAAAGGTCGTTTGTTTTTGATGATGATTTCTAAGGTTTCTACTTCATCAATTTGCAAACCAAACGGTAGGCATAAATCAGAGAGTCGGCAGGTTAAACAGGAGGTATTGGGAGGATTGGGTGTCATCGTTATTCATCTCTAGGCTGATGTTTAATAGCGCTTGCAGCGAATCGTGCCAACATTAAATCGAAGGCTATTTTTATCTTGGCAATATAAGGATTTTTATAAGCGTAGAGTTCAGTTTTTTCATCATGTACGCGCATGGTGGCATTCATTTCAAAAATGACAACCTTTCCTTCGTGGCTGATGGCGCAATCAATGCCACAAAAATCTAGAGCTATCGCCGTTGCCGCAGTTTGCAAAGCGCTCAGTTGTGCCTCGTTAAAAACCTGTTGTGGAGCGTTAAGAAAGCGCTGTTCTTCTTCACGCATCCAAGCTTGATTAGTCATATCTGTGCGAAAGTGATGTACCATCCATTCATTATGTATGGCCAGATGATAGGGAAGTAATTCATTATTAACACTGATGAATCGGTATTTTCGAAAGTAACCGTCAATTGAGCGATAATTGATATATTGCGTTAAATAGTAATAGGCGTCAGGACGTAAGCTGACAAAATCAATTAAGCTGTGCCAATCATCACATTTAATAAAATCATCGCCGCCATGGCAACCTGCAAGCCTAACCAATACCGGAAGTGAATAAGCGGTTAGCTGTTGAGCGGTTGCTAATGAAATAAGTGCTAAGCCTTGAAAGCGTAAAGTCTTGGGGATATGTAGTTGGGCAATAGGCGCTAAGCGTTCGGCTACTGTTGCTCTATCGGTTGCCATGACTAAGCGAGGATGATTAACAGTCGGGCGTTTAAGTCGTTCGACCAAATCCAGCGCTAAGGGCAGTACGTGTTGGCCACTATCTGCATCGGTAATTAAATTAAGCACCACATCAGCATGAGCGCTTAAAAAATCAATATCAACGTTAGCATCAGGGATTAAGCAATAGAGATGTCTATCATAGGCTGCTAGGCTAGTTAAATAATCGATAGGTGTGCTAGTTGCAACGGGACTATCGAGTAAGAGTGCCGAAAAATCAGCCTGTGCTTGTTTGGCGGGACTAGTATCTAAAGGTCTTAGGCTTTGTGCTAGGCGTAGCATGGTCCATGCTTTAGTTTCTTGATGGCACTGCATCAATAAATTGCTTAAGGTTAAATAGGCATCGGCATGAGGCTCTATAGCAATGGAGCGTTCTAAATAGTCAATGGCATCAGTCTGTTTGATACCGAGTTGCTCAAATAAACGCCCTAAGTTTCGCAGTGCAAGCACTGAGTTCGGATTGCTTTCTAGTACTCGTAGGTAGCAGGCTTCAGCTTTAGACCATTGTTGTTGATAGGTCAGTAGTATGGCTAAATTAAGCCATGCTTCATGATATTCAGGTTCTAATTCTAAAGCACTGCGATAACTGTCAAGGGCATCATGATGCCTATTCATAAGACACAGCAACTGCCCTAAATGGTTATGCGCTTGTGCTAGTGTAGAGTTAAGCGCTAATGCTTGTAAATAACTGGCTTTGGCTTCTTCAAAGCGCCATAAGCTGACTAGACACATGCCTAAATAAAGATGCGCCTCAGCGTCATTGGCTGCCAATGCTATGGCTTTTTGTAACGATGCTAAGGCTTCTGTCTTACAGCCCATTTGATGAAGTACTTTACCTAAGTTTAGCCAGGCATGGCCGTTTAAGGGATCATTAACGGTTAATGATTCGGCTACCTTTTTCGCGGCTAAGTAGCGTGCTTCTTCACCTAAGTTCGCTATTGGATTTATAGCTTGAAGATATAGGCTAACCTGATCATCGGGTAAAAGAGTCATGGTTATGGTTTAGTTTGGGTCAGAGCTTGCCAGTATTAGCTGACACAGTCTAGCAGATAAATATTTTTTAGGGAGTTACGTGGTGATTAAGTTGGCTTAAATTAAGCATCGGTTGTTGATGAGCGTTGTTTTACCGATAGTATCAATCAATTTAATCACAAGCGCTAAGCTGGACTCTTGACTGAGGTGATGTGAGCTACTATAGTTTCCAAGTACATTAAAGAGTTCAATTTTTTTCAGCTATAGTTAACCTTGAGGATAGTGTATGTTTTTAGATAATCTGGGTATCATTAGTTTCGTTTTCATTGTGTTAGCCTTTATGTCGTTGAAGATAGTCAAAGAATACGATCGTAGCGTTATTTTCTTTCTAGGTAAATTAACCGGCGTTCGTGGCCCTGGGTTAATTATTCTTATTCCTTTTTTTGAACAAATGACCTCGGTGACGTTGCGCACCATCACCATGAATATTCCCTCACAGAAAATTATTACTAAAGATAATGTCTCTATTGATATTGCGGCGGTGGCTTATTATAAAATTATTGATCCTCAAAAATCAGTCATCGCTATTGAAGATATTACCAGTGCCGTTAATCAAATTAGCCAAACCACAGTCCGTAATGTCGTGGGGCAGTTTTCTTTAGATCAATTACTGTCGCAGACCAGTACTATTAACCTACAAATTAAAAATGTGATTGATGGCCATACCGAACCTTGGGGGGCTGAGGTAACTGCTGTTGAAATCAAAGATATTACCTTGCCCGATAATATGCAGCGTGCGATGGCTAAAGAGGCCGAAGCTGAACGCGAACGTCGAGCAAAGATTGTGGCAGCAGAAGGTGAATTTCAGGCGGCGGTAAAGTTGGGTGAAGCGGCGGATATTATCGCGTTGCATCCTGTTGCCTTACAACTTCGTACACTACAGACTATGGCTGAAATAGCTACAGAGAAAAACTCCACTATTATTTTTCCTGCGCAGTTTATGACTACGGTGCAAGAAGCTATTTTAACCATAGGTAAAGATACGGCTAATAAATAATATTATGGTCTAGTTGGAAATAACTTGTTTCTACATGTTAACGCTAGTTTTCTATAATAGTTGTTATCGGATGGTTTTGTTTGCTTAGTATGCAAGATGAACCTGTGCCTATAAATTGTGAGATTATTAAGTAAGTTAGCACGATTTGTCGGTGATATTCAGAATGTTATTTATGACTAACTTAAGTATTGCTGACATTAAAACAGCACTTCGCTAAATGAAGAAAACCCGTTTTTATTAATGCCCGTTAAGTTGGCATTTACTAAAACGGGTGTATTGACTTGCGTCATTTGTATATACTATGCGACTTTAGCGAGATCGCTCTGGACACACGTTGCCAGATACGCTTAGCAAAGAGAGTTTATACGCGGTCAAAGTGACTGAATTAATTAACTTCGTACAACACTTTTTTAGGCCATGCACAACCCGTCCCAACAGGATTACTCATGAATAACAGCTTAATGTCAGAAATTACCGGCCAAAATGATATCGATCCGGCCGAAACTAAAGAGTGGATAGAAGCACTGCAATCGGTACTAGAACAAGATGGCAGTGAACGCGCTCACTTTCTGATTGAACAGCTAGTTGCAGCAACACGGCATTCAGGATTCGACATCCCTTTTAGTGCCAATACCGCCTACCTTAATACCATTCCCGTTTCTAGGCAGGCTCAATTTCCGGGTGATGCAACGATAGAACAAAAGATTCGTTCTTATGTGCGCTGGAATGCCATGATGATGGTATTAAGGGCAAATAAACATACCAACGTAGGCGGACATATTGCTAGTTTTGCATCTGCTGCAACACTTTACGATGTAGGTTACAACCATTTTTGGCATGCAGCTTCAGAACAACATGCCGGTGATTTGATTTTTACTCAAGGTCATTTAACCCCAGGCGATTATGCTCGCGCATTCCTATTAGGTCGATTGTCGCAAGAGCAAATGGATAGTTTTCGTCAAGAAGTCGATGGTAATGGCTTGTCTTCTTATCCACATCCTTGGTTGATGCCTGACTTCTGGCAGTTCCCTACTGTTTCTATGGGACTAGGGCCGATCATGGCTATTTACCAAGCCCGTTTTATGCGTTATTTGCAAGATCGTGGTTTTGCCGATACCTCTAATCGTAAGGTTTGGAGTTTTCTAGGCGATGGTGAAACCGATGAGCCTGAATCTTTAGGGGCCATTGGTATGGCTGGCCGTGAGAAACTCGATAATCTTATCTTTGTTATCAATTGCAACTTGCAGCGTTTAGATGGTCCGGTACGTGGTAATGGAAAAATCATCCAAGAATTAGAAAGTGAGTTCCGTGGTGCGGGTTGGAATGTTATTAAACTGGTTTGGGGACAACGTTGGGATGCCTTATTTGCACGCGATAAAAATGGCGTCTTAGCGGCACGGATGCTGACCTGTGTTGATGGCGACTTCCAAACCTTTAAAGCTAAAGATGGCGCTTATGTTCGTGAACATTTCTTTAATTCACCAGAATTAAAGGCGATGGTGGCTGATTGGTCTGATCGCGATATTTGGGAATTAAATCGTGGTGGCCATGATCCCGCTAAAACGTATGCCGCATTTCATGCCGCCGTTAATCATAAGGGTCAACCTACTGTTATTTTAGCTAAAACCATTAAAGGTTATGGCATGGGCGCGTCTGGCGAAGCTCAGAATATTTCCCATCAGCAGAAAAAAATGAGTGAAATTTCGTTAACTCATTTTAGAGATCGTTACGAATTGCCTGTTAGCGATGAAGAAATGCACAAGCTTCCTTATTTGACCTTTGCTGAAGGCTCAAAAGAATTGGTCTATATGCAGCAACGACGTGCTGAATTGGGTGGCAATTTACCCTCCAGAAGAGCAAAGTCATATGCCTTGGATGTGCCGGTATTAAGCGATTTTAAATCATTGTTAGAAGCCACCCGTGAAGGTCGGGAAATTTCTACTACGATGGCTTTTGTTAACCTACTTAATATTTTAGTTAAAGATAAAAATATCGGTAAACGTATTGTGCCGATAGTGCCTGATGAATCAAGAACTTTCGGCATGGAAGGCATGTTTAGACAGCTAGGTATTTGGTCACAAGTCGGCCAATTATATACGCCTCAAGATGCTGATCAGCTGATGTTCTATAAAGAAGATAAGCATGGTCAGGTGCTACAAGAAGGTATCAATGAAGCCGGTGGCTTATGTGATTGGATTGCTGCGGGTACGGCTTATTCCACTCATAATGTGCCCATGATTCCATTCTTTATTTATTATTCCATGTTTGGTTTCCAACGCGTTGGCGATTTAATTTGGGCTGCGGCTGATCAACGTACTCGTGGTTTTTTGATGGGCGGGACTGCGGGAAGAACTACGTTAAATGGTGAAGGTCTGCAACACGAAGATGGTCATAGTCATTTAATGTCGGCTACCGTTCCTAATTGTGTCTCTTATGATCCAACCTATTCTTACGAAGTCGCGGTTATCATTCAAGACGGTTTACGTCGTATGTATGTCGATCAAGAAGATATTTTCTATTACATCACCGTCATGAATGAGAACTACAGCCATCCTGCTATGCCCAAGGGCATAGAGCTCGATATACTTAAAGGTATGTATAGTTTTCGTGCTGGCGCCAAAAGTAAAGGGCCAAGAGTTCAGTTATTAGGTTCTGGTACTATCTTTCGTGAGGTTGAGTTTGCAGCAGAATTGCTTAAAAATGATTGGGGTGTTGAAGCTGACTTATGGAGTTGCCCTAGCTTTACAGAGTTGGCGCGTGATGGTCAAAGCTGTGAACGTTGGAATCGTTTGCATCCAACTGAGCCTGCAAAACAATCTCATGTTGCCAGTTGCTTAGCTAAAGCAGTGGGGCCAGTTATTGCCGCCACTGATTATACGCGTGCTTTTGCTGAACAAATTCGTAGTCTGATCACTGTACCTTATACGGTATTAGGTACTGATGGCTTTGGTCGTTCAGATACCCGTGAAAACTTAAGACGCTTTTTTGAAGTGAATCGTTACCATGTCACTATTGCTGCACTGAAAAGTCTAGCTGATTTAGGTCAGTTTGATCCGGCTAAAATAGACGTTGCTATTGCTAAATATGGCATATCTCCTGATGCTAAAGCACCTTGGCTCATTTAACGTAAGGAACACCCATGACTGTTTTAATAGAAATTAAAGTTCCTGATGTTGGTAATGTCGCTGAAATCGATGTTGTTGAAGTACTAATCCAAGCGGGTGATGTGGTAGTGTTGGAGCAAACACTGGCCACCTTGGAAACGGATAAGGCGAGTATGGACCTGCCTTCTAGTGTTTCTGGTACTATCCAGCAAGTTTATATCAAGCCCGGTGATAAAGTATCTGAAGGTTCTTTAATTGCAACGGTACTCACGAGTACTGATGAAGTGATTGCACCTGAAGTCCCAGAAGCTGTGGTTATTGCGGTTGAAGCCCCCGTCGTTAATAAGCTGCCTGATCCTGTTAATATTCCTGCTAAAGTGGTTGCAGAAGTTGCGATTATTGAATCAGACTCTAGCTTACGAAAAGCCCATGCCTCACCTTCGGTTCGGCTATTTGCGCGTGAATTGGGTGTTGATATCTCTAAAATTAAAACAGGGAGTGGCCGTAAAGCTAGAATTTTAAAAGACGATGTAAAAAAGTTTGTCAAAAAAGTAATGGCCGAAGGAGTGATTGCTACGGGTGCTGGCATTCCCAGTATACCGGCGGTTGACTTTACACCTTATGGCGAAACTGAAATACTTAAACTCAGTAAAATTAAACGTCTAACTGGGCAAAATCTAAGTCGGGTCTGGTTAAACTTACCGATGGTAACGTACCACGACGAGGCTGATATTACTGATTTAGAAGCTTTCCGTAATAGTCTTAATGCTGAAAAAGCTAAAGGCGAGGTAAAAATTACGGGATTGATGTTCATCATTAAGGCATTAGTGGCTGCCATGCAGCAGTTTCCTAGTTTTAATGCTTCGTTGTCTGCAGATGGCGAAAATTTGATTTTAAAGAAATATTTTAATATCGGTATTGCTGTTGATACGCCGAATGGTTTAGTGGTGCCTGTTTTACGCAATGCCAATACTAAGAGTATTAATGAATTGGCGTTGGAATTAGCTGAAAAGAGCGAAAAAGCGCGTCTCGGTAAATTAATGCCTGCTGATATGCAAGGTGGCTGTTTAACGATTTCTAGTTTGGGTGGTATTGGAGGTATGGCGTTTACACCGATAGTCAATGCGCCTGAAGTTGCCATATTGGGTGTTACTCGAGCCAAGATGCAGCCAGTTTGGAATGGCAAAGAATTTGTACCACGATTAATGCTGCCCTTAGATTTAACGTATGACCATCGGGTCATTGATGGTGCTGAAGGCGCAAAATTTATGGCGCTTTTAAAGCAAAATTTAAGTGATATTCGCCGTTTGTTACTTTAACAGGAACGATTAATATGAATGAAGCAGTTTTACACGCGGAAGTATTGGTATTAGGTGGCGGACCTGGCGGCTATAGCGCTGCATTTCGTGCGGCTGACTTAGGTAAGCAAGTTGTCTTAATTGAACGATTCCCAGTGTTGGGGGGCGTTTGTCTTAATGTCGGTTGTATTCCTTCTAAAGCCTTGCTACATGCTGCGCAAATCATTCATGAAGTGGATGAGTTTGAATCGCATGGTATTAGTTATGGAAAGCCTAGCTTAGATTTGCCTAAAATTAAGGCTTGGAAAGAAGGTATTACTAAAACCTTAAATGAAGGTTTGGCCGGACTCGTTAAGCAGCGTAAAGTCACCTTGATACACGGTACGGGTCAATTTACGTCACCGGATACCTTAGCGGTACAAACTGAGGAGGGCGTTACTACCATTCGCTTTGATCAAGCCATTATTGCTGCTGGCTCACATCCGACTAAAATCCCTATTTTTCCTCATGATGATCCGCGCTTATGGGATTCTACGGATGCTTTGGAATTAAAAGAAATTCCTAAGAAGCTATTAGTCGTGGGCGGTGGAATTATCGGTTTAGAAATGGCAACCGCTTATCATGCCTTAGGTTCTGAAATTAGTGTCGTTGAGCTAATGGATCAAATTATACCGGGCTGTGATAAAGATTTAGTCACGCCTTTATTTAGACGTATTAAAAAACAATATAAGAAGATTTGGTTAGAGACTTGCGTTAAGTCAATTGAGTCTCATGAAGAAGGTTTAAAGGTATTCTTTGAGGGTAAAGGCGCACCTGAATCTGAAATGTTTGATGCTGTTTTAGTTGCGGTAGGTAGAAGACCTAATGGTAAGTTAATATCAGCTGAATTAGCCGGCATTAATGTTGATGAGCAAGGTTTTATTGCGGTAGATAAACAACAGCGTACTAATGTCGCTCATATTTTTGCTATTGGCGATATTGTCGGTAACCCTATGCTCGCACATAAAGCCGTACATGAAGGTAAAGTCGCGGCTGAAGTTATTGCCGGCTTGAAGTCAGAATTTGATGCCTTAACCATCCCTTCGGTTGCTTATACGGATCCTGAAGTGACTTGGATGGGATTAACAGAAAATCAAGCCAAACAGCAAGGTATAGAATATGATAAGGCGGTTTTTCCTTGGGCTGCTAGTGGCCGTTCATTGTGTTTGGGAAGAAAAGAAGGTCTTACCAAAATACTGTGTGAAAAAGAAACGGGTAGATTGCTAGGGGCTGGAATGGTAGGGCCTAATGCCGGTGAATTAATTTCAGAGGCTGTTTTAGCCCTAGAAATGGGCGCAGATGCCGAAGATATCAGCCTCACTATACATCCTCATCCAACGCTTGCAGAAACCTTTGGTTTCGCTGCCGAAATGATTACGGGTACGATTACAGACCTGTACATTAAAAAATAAGTCTAT
>CAIVYW010000088.1 GCA_903910205.1 uncultured Methylococcaceae bacterium
CGTTCGGTTCTCGTTATGTGTATTGGTGTTTCCATGGCGGCAAATGAAAATATTCTGCCACAATTTTACGAACCTTGAAAAAATTTAGCGAACGGTGAGGTTTAAGGCTTTACTATTATCGCTTGGTTATCGCTGATACAGACTTAAAACCTTTACTACTGAGTTAGAGTGTATTTTATGAGCAAAAAAAGTCAAGAACATCCTTAAATCCCCGCCCTGAATGGCGAGGTTTTGCGGACAAAGCATGATAAATTAGCAAAGGTAATCACAATGATTAGTTACGATAAAGACTTTTACAGTTGGACTCAGGAACAGGCAGCGCTTTTAAAGCAAGGCCAGTTTGCTGATTTGGATATTGAGAATTTAATAGAGGAAGTGGAAACAATGGGCAGAAGTGAAAAGCGTGAGCTTGAAAGCCGTTTAACTGTTTTATTGTTACACCTTTTAAAGTGGAAATATCAGGATGTAAGACAATGCAGAAGCTGGGAGTTATCTATCATAGAACAACGTTTGAAATTTGATGAAACACTGGAAGAAAATCTCGGATTAAAATCAAAATTAAATGAAATATTGAAAAAAGCCTATAGATACGCCGTCATTGAAGCATCAAAGGAAACCCAAATAAGCATAAAAATTTTTCCTGAATTATGTCCTTGGGATTTCGATAAAATAATAGACAACGAATTTTATCCAGATTAATAAGTCCGTAAGTCGTAGGGCGGATTCGCGACAGCAATCCGCCGCACACACGCAAGATCGAAAACAATCGAAAAAAAATCTCACAAGGAAGCATCCAAGTGAGGGTTAGGGCCATAGGATGTGCTGAACAAAGTGAAGCGCATCATTATGATGCGTGAATAATGCGCCTACATGCCGGTCGGGGTTTACAACCCCGACTGTAACGTTTGGATACTAATGTGAGTAACGGGGTTATAAAGCCCATCACGCTTCAGCAAGGGCATTTTGTGGAAGTCTTAACACTTTTGGAGTGATTAGTATGTACGCTTATAGTTTTTCAGAAGTAAAACAAAATATTAATTCTATTTTTGAGCAAGCTATTATAGATGGTGCTGTTCAAATTAAAGGCGACGATGGTCAAGTTTTTATGTTGACTCCAATCGCGGCTAAAAAATCACCACTTGATGTCGCGGGTGTTGCACTTGATCTAACAGCAGATGAAATTGTCGATTTTATTCATGAAGGTAGAAAGTAGTTTTATGGCAGATTTTACCAAAAAAGCGATTGATTTATGAGTAATACTACTCCACCCTTAAGCCCAGATACGCAAGCGATACTAGATTGCTTACGACTAGCCGTCAGTAAAACCTTAGAACGTAAACGCCGTCTTGGGCAGTATTCAGTGCAGTGGAATGGTAAAGAATCTTTTGCCATAGGTGACGACGCCCCAGATTACTTAAGGATACCTAATCGATCGGATCGTTGAAAAAACTTTAAAAGTATAAATAGGACATAACTCTAGGGCACTAAGAGATATTTTAGAGCGCACTTTTAGGTGTTAATCTGTGTATAATTATTATTTTATTTTCCCATTCTAAAATGATAGGTTTTTTGAGGGGTGGCCGCTACAGCAGTTACAAAATCAACCTAATGGCTGGAATTATTTGATGGATACAATTAGCATCCGTGGTGCTAGAACGCATAACTTAAAAAATATTGATATAGATCTCCCTAGAGATAAACTCATTGTTATTACTGGGCTTTCAGGTTCAGGTAAATCATCACTAGCGTTTGATACCATTTACGCCGAAGGACAACGGCGCTATGTAGAGTCTCTTTCTGCTTACGCACGCCAGTTTTTATCCATTATGGAAAAACCGGATGTTGATCATATTGAAGGCTTATCGCCTGCTATTTCTATAGAGCAAAAATCGACCTCACATAATCCTCGCTCAACAGTCGGTACGATCACCGAAATTTATGATTATCTAAGATTGCTGTATGCGCGTGCTGGCACGCCCCGATGTCCTGAGCATCACACTTCTTTAGAAGCACAAACTGTGAGTCAAATGGTTGATCATTTGCTTTCACAAGCTCAGGATCAACGTTGGATGTTATTGGCACCCGTGGTGATTGATCGTAAAGGTGAGCATAGTCAACTCATCGATGATTTACGTGCCCAAGGTTTTATCCGTGCCCGAATTGATGGCAAAGTTTATGATTTAGATGAGGCGCCGGCCTTAGATTTAAAAAAGAAACATAGTATTGAAGTAGTGGTTGATCGAATTAAAATTCGTAGCGACATAGCCCTACGTTTATCTGAATCATTTGAAACTGCTTTACGTCTTGCCGATGGTATTGCTATTGCTGCTTGCTTAGATGATGCGACTGAACTGCTGTTTTCTGAACGCTTTGCTTGTGCGCATTGTGGTTATAGCTTAAGTGAATTAGAGCCGCGCATTTTTTCTTTTAATAATCCTAAAGGCGCTTGTGCTAGTTGTGATGGTTTAGGGGTAAGGCAACATTTTGATGCGGAGCTGGTAGTTCATAATCCAGAGATTAGTTTAGCGGCTGGTGCAGTACGGGGTTGGGATAGGCGTAATGCTTACTATTATCAAATTATTTGTTCATTGGCAGAGCATTATGGTTTTGATCCAGAACTGCCGTTTTCTGAGTTAACTAAAGAAGCTCAAGATGCGGTACTGTATGGTAGTGGTAATGCGGCAATCGATTTCAAATTCATGGCTGGCAGCGGTTCGGTGAAAAAAAAGCGCCACCGTTTTGAAGGTATTATTGCCAATATGGAGCGACGTTATCATGAAACTGACTCCCCTTCGGTGCGGGAAGAACTGGCAAAATATCAGTCTCATAAACCGTGTAATGCCTGTGATGGCGCACGACTGAATGCTGCGGCTCGCAATGTCTTTATAGACGAATTAGCCATACATGAACTCACTAAGCTACCCATTCGAAAATCATTGAGCTTTTTTCAACAACTGAGTTTACCTGGGCAGCGTGGTGAGATTTCAGTTAAGATCATCAAAGAAATTCAGGCGCGTTTAGAGTTTTTGGTTAATGTAGGGCTTAATTATTTAACGCTAGATCGCAGTGCTGATACCTTATCGGGTGGAGAAGCGCAGCGCATTCGTTTGGCCAGTCAAATTGGTGCAGGCTTAGTCGGTGTTATGTATGTGTTGGACGAACCCTCAATAGGCTTACATCAACGTGATAATCAGCGCTTACTCAATACTCTGTTTCATTTGCGCGATCTGGGTAATACTGTAATTGTTGTTGAACACGATGAAGATGCCATACGCGCGGCACAACATATCGTCGATATTGGCCCAGGAGCTGGCGTTCATGGTGGCCAGATCATCGCACAAGGCACATTGGATGATATTCTTAACAATGAAGCTTCATTAACAGGTGGGTATTTGTCCGGTAAACTGGGGATTGCCATTCCAGAGACCTTAACGCCGGTAGATAAAGATAAGCTTATTACGCTGCGTAATGCGCATGGCAATAATTTAAAAAATGTCGATATTTCTTTTCCGGTAGGCTTGTTGACCTGTGTAACGGGCGTCTCTGGCTCAGGTAAATCAACCCTGGTTAATGATACGCTATACCGCTATGCGGCAAGAATCATCAACCGAGCCGGTGTTATTCCTGCGCCTTGCACCGCTATTGAAGGCATGGAGCATTTTGATAAAGTCGTTGATATTGATCAAAGCCCGATAGGACGTACACCTCGCTCTAACCCTGCTACTTACACCGGTTTGTTTACACCGATAAGAGAATTGTTCTCTGCCACGCCAGAATCACGTTCACGCGGCTATACGCCGGGACGCTTTAGCTTTAATGTTAAAGGCGGTCGTTGTGAAGCCTGTAAAGGTGATGGCGTTATTAAAGTAGAAATGCACTTTTTACCCGATATTTTTGTACATTGTGATGCGTGCAATGGTAAGCGCTATAATCGCGAAACCTTAGAAATTCGTTATAAAGGCAAAACCATTAATCAAGTCTTGGATATGACGGTTGAAGATGCTTGCTTATTTTTTAGTGCGGTACCAACCTTAGCCAGAAAAGTACAAACCCTTACTCAAGTGGGTTTAAATTATATTACCTTAGGGCAAAATGCGACAACTTTGTCAGGAGGCGAAGCGCAGCGTGTAAAATTAGCTAAAGAGCTGTCTAAACGCGATACCGGAAGAACCTTATATATTTTAGATGAGCCTACGACCGGCCTGCATTTTCATGATATAAAACAATTATTGGGCGTTTTACATACTTTACGTGATCATGGTAATACGGTAATAATTATTGAACATAATTTAGATGTCATTAAAACCGCCGATTGGTTAATTGATATGGGTCCTGAAGGCGGTGACGGTGGCGGTACCTTGATTGCAGAGGGCACACCTAAGCAAGTTTCTGAATGCGAAGACTCCTACACGGGTTTTTATTTAAAACGCTTTTATGAAAAGAATTAGATAGTTAGGAAAGTCATAGTGTCGTCATTTTAAAAGTTCGTATAATGTAAACATTGTTATCCGTAAGCGTTGTTATGGCAACGCTTAATTACCCCAACAGTTAGGCGCAAAGGAGCGACCGGTTTTGACAAACATGCAGGATATTACTAGTCCGATGACTACATCGGAAAAACGTGCCATTGGTTCTTTAGCCAGTATTTACGCCTTGCGTATGCTGGGTTTATTTCTGATTATGCCTGTGCTATCGTTATTTGCCGAACAATTAGATGGCTCAACACCTTCATTAATAGGCATGGCGATTGGTATTTACGGTATTAGTCAGGCTATTTTACAGATTCCTTTCGGCTTGATGTCGGATAGGTACGGTAGAAAAAAGCTCATTATCATCGGCTTGCTATTGTTCTTTGTAGGTAGTGTAGTGGCGGCATTATCCACCAGCATTTATGGTGTGTTATTAGGTCGGGCGATACAAGGTTCAGGTGCTATTGCAGCACCTATCATGGCCCTAGTCGCCGATTTAACCCAAGAAGTGCATCGTACTAAAGCGATGGCCATTATAGGTCTTAGTATTGGCGTTTCATTTGGTATTGCTATAACCGCAGGTCCAGTGATAGCCAGCTTTATTGGGGTACATGGAATATTTTGGCTGATTGCAGGACTCTCTTTGTTGGCTATTTTAGTCATACTTTACAAAGTACCTGATCCTAAACAATCAAAAAAACACCGAGACGCTGAATTAGTGCCAGGGCAATTTTTTAAAATAGTAAAGAATTCAAACTTGCTACGTTTAGATTATGGTATTTTTGTGTTACACGCCATTTTAACAGCCAGTTTTGTAGTCGTGCCTTTATTATTAAGAGATGCAGGGCTATTGCCAGCACTGCATTGGCAGGTTTATTTGCCGGTTTTTGTTATCTCAATGGTCGCCATCATTCCTTTTATCATTTTGGCAGAGAAAAAACGCAAGATGAAGCCGGTTTTTATAGGCGCTATCGCCGCATTAGTCATCGCAGATTTGGGGCTCATGCAATTTCATTCAAGCTTAGTCGGTATTATTGGTTTTCTTTGGTTATTCTTTACTGGTTTTAATTTATTAGAAGCTACTTTGCCATCATTAATCTCTAAAACAGCGCCAGGTGATTTAAGAGGTACGGCCATGGGCGTTTATTCTACCTGTCAATTCTTAGGCGCTGGCATTGGTGGTGGAATCGGTGGCTGGTGTTATGGCGCCTACGGTGCTGGTGGTGTCTTTGTATTTTGTGCTGCCATTGCTGCCAGCTGGTTACTATTGTCTTTCAGTATGACGCCGCCGCGTTATTGGGCAAATTTACTGATCTCACTCGAACAACTCAACGCACAAGAAGCGGATGCCTTTGCTGCCGAGATATTAACCTTGAATGGTGTAGAAGAAGTCACTCTACACAGCGATGAAGCCGTCGCTTATCTTAAAGTAGATAATCAGGCGCTCAATAAAGACCAGTTACAAGCTGTCATCACTCAGTATCTTAATACATCAAAATAACGGGATCTGTCCAGTACAGAGTCCTTCTTAAAATAGTAGCTTATATAATGCTGCTTTACTTTTACCTTGAGACGCTCATGCTTAAAACTTTACATTTAACTTTTATACTTTTATCGCTCATTAGTTTTGTGGGTAGGGTGGTTTTATCAGAAATTAACCCAGTCTTACTTAAACGAAAAGTGTTTAACATCACGCCTCATATTATTAATGCGCTGCTAATAGGTAGTGGATTTGCTTTAGTTGTTCAAGGTGGTTGGTTATCGGGTGAATATGGCTGGATAGTCGCTAAAGTTTTAGTGTTGCTAGGCTATATTGGCTTAGGTATCTTTGTAATGAAACGTCATGGTGCTGCAAAATGGCTAGCGTTTATAGCAGCAATGGCCTGTATTGTTTATATAGGTATCGTGGCTGTCACTAAAAATGTCTTTTTCTTTATGTAAGATAACTATGCGACTCTAATAAAGAGTCGCTTTAGTGATGATTTTTATGGTTGCTCTGCCTTATTTGAGTTTTGAATGGCGGTTTAATGATTATTTTTTTTATCATGCTTTGTCCGCAAAACCTCGCCGTTCAGGGCGGGGATGTAAGGATGCTCTTGACTTTTTTTGCTCATAAAATATACTCCAACTCAGTAGTAAAGGTTTTAAATCTGTATCA
>CAIVYW010000089.1 GCA_903910205.1 uncultured Methylococcaceae bacterium
AGCCGATCTGGAATTTTATTTTGTCGAATTAGCTTTTCCGTTTGGCGAAGGTATTGTAAGAATGCTAACGATATTTTACTCAGTGATACGGCGGCACAACCACCAGTAACTAAGAAGTAGCAGCAAGCAAGGTAGCTCAGTAAGCCACTCAGATAGTTGAAGTTGTCTGAGTGGTTTTTGTTTTTGCAAGATTAGCTAGTAAAGATTACACTCATGGACGCTGTTTGAATCATCAGATCACCACAAAATAACTCAACAACTCAAAAGGCTTAAGTATGATAAAAAGAACGTATTTCACCGTATTACTCATGGTTGCTACGGTATCTATTTGTATGGCGGGTTCTATTAATAACAATAGTTGGTCACCTAGTGCTTGCGGTAATGAACCAGACGTTCCCGTTATTAGGCAGGACAATATTGAAACGTACAATCGAAGTATAAAAACGATCAATGAATGGCAACTAGCTGCCAATACCTATAATACCTGCGTAGTCAATGAAGCAAACGCCGATAGCGCCCTCATCGCAAAAACGGCTACTGAGAAACAAAATAAATTTCGGATGGCTGTAGATAAAATCAAAGTCGATACGGATGCCGCTAAAGCCGTATTAGATAATATGGGTCAGTAAAGTTAGCTAACAACTTAAGAAGGGGCAGTTTAGCTTAATCTTTCGGCCTGAGTCTTTCGTCTGCATTGAAACTGTTCCGCTTTAAGTTGGTAGCCATTTAACAATGGATGTCGATTATTCTGCTAACTATCTAGCAATTTAAGCCGCTTCAAGATTTGAAACAGCGACTTTAACTAGTTCACTGAGCTCTGAACCATCTTGCTGATAATAAGCAATGAGTTCTCTACGCATTCTAGGGTCCCACGATCTTGCTATGTGATTTTTTACGCCGGTTGCTGCCAGCTCTTTATCGCTTTCTGAGTTAAAAAAATCACCAATACTGTTGGCCATTTTGATAAGGGTTTTAATTTTCATGATATTCAGTTAAGTTTAAATATGGGTTAAACGTTGCGGATGAGTGTAAACGACATGCCTATTTTCGCGTGCAAAACCAATTAAAGTAAGTCCTGCTTCATCTGCTAAGCTAATGGCTAGTCCAGTAGGTGCAGAGATAGCGGCTAACATGGTAATTCCAACGCTAGCTGTTTTTTGTACCAGTTCATAACTGGCACGACTGGTCACTAAAACAAAGCCAGAGGCTAAATCTTTACCACTACGCAGTAATAAACCGATGAGTTTATCCAAGGCATTATGACGACCGACATCTTCGCGTATATCGACTATGCCCTGACCTGGAACTACCCATGCCGCTGCATGAACCGATCCTGTTAAATCATTAAGGGATTGACGATGTTTCATGTCAGAGAGTGCGGCAGATAATTCACTTGCTGCTAGGCTTAAGTTTCCAGTTACTGCATTGGGTCGTCGTATAGCTTGCTCCAATGTACTTGCGCCACATAGACCGCAACCGGTACGACCTGTTAAGTTTCTACCTTTATCAACCATACAGAGTGCACGCTGTTCAGGTATTTTAAGATGTACTTCAATACCACTGCGGCGATTATAAATCCGCACCGAAAGTAGTTCTTGTGCGGTTTTAATAATACCTTCGGTAATACTAAAACCTAACGCAAACTCTTCCAAATTAGTCGGTGTTGTCAGCATAACCACATGTGGAATGCCATTATAAACCAAGGATACTGGCACTTCTTCTGCAATATAATCTTGCTCAATAGACTGCTGGCCTCCTTGCCAACATTCCACCGAGCGTTGCTGATAACTAGGCCAGCCTAATTCTAATGATAAGGATTGACTAACGGCAATGCCATTAGTCATGTTGCGAGCCTTGAGCCAATAAATCTAATTGGTTGTCTGAAAAAGCCTGATACTCTTCTTGCCATTCAGAGGTCTGATTTACTTTGCTCACTTGTACGGCAGTCACCTTGTATTCTGGGCAATTGGTTGCCCAATCTGAGTTATCGGTAGTGATGACATTAGCCCCAGATTCTGGGAAATGGAAGGTTGTGTAGACAATACCGGGTTGTACTCGATCACTGACTAGTGCTCTTAATACCGTTTCACCGACACGACTTTTAATACCGACCCAATCACCGGTTTTTAAACCACGATCTTCCGCATCGTGTGGATGAATTTCTAGTCTATCTTCAGAATGCCAAGCATTATTTTCGGTACGACGAGTTTGTGCCCCGACATTGTATTGCGACAATATCCTACCGGTAGTCAGAATCAACGGAAACTTCTTGGTCACACGCTCCTCAGTTGCCACATATTCAGTCAACATAAATAAGCCTTTACCGTTATCACGCATAAAGGTCTGTTCATGCATAATAGGTGTGCCTACTGAAGCCTCGTCATAACACGGCCATTGTACACTGCCTAGTTGATCAATTTTTTCATAACTAACACCAGTAAATGAAGGTGTCAGACTTGCAATTTCAGCCATGATTTCCGATGGATGAGCATAACTCATAGCATAACCCATCGCATTGGATAGCATTTGAGTGACTTCCCAATCTTGATAGCCGGCTAGGGGTGACATGACTTTACGTACAGGAGAGATACGGCGTTCCGCATTGGTAAAGGTACCATCTTTTTCTAAAAATGACGAGCCAGGCAAAAACACATGCGCAAACTTTGCGGTTTCATTTAAGAAGATATCTTGAACGATCACGCATTCCATGGCACGTAAGGCCGCATGTACATGCTGGATATCAGGATCAGATTGAGCAATGTCTTCGCCTTCACAGTACAGGCCCATGAAGCTTTTATCCATAGCCGCATCAAACATATTAGGAATACGTAATCCCGGTTCCCAACTTAATTCAGCTTGCCAAGCATCTTCAAACAAACGATGGGTTTGTTCATCAGACACATGTCGATAACCTGGAAATTCATGCGGGAAAGAGCCCATATCGCAAGAACCCTGCACATTATTTTGTCCACGTAAAGGATTAACGCCCACGCCATCACGACCCAAATTGCCGGTAGCCATAGCCAAGTTAGCAATACCGATAACCGTGGTAGAACCTTGACTGTGTTCAGTCACCCCTAAGCCATAATAAATAGCACCGTTACCTGCTGTCGCATAAAGTCTTGCCGCTGCTCTCATTTCTTCTGCGGGAACACCGGTAATTGAGGCTGTGGCTTCAGGAGAACAGTGCTCTTGAGCAACAAATGTTTTCCATTTGTTAAATGACGCTACATCACAACGCTCATTGACAAAGTTCTCATCCATTAGCTGTTCTGTGACGATAACGTGTGCTAAGGCACTGACTAATGCCACATTGGTACCTGGACGCAGTTTCAGATGAAAGTCAGCCTGTATATGAGGGCTGTTATTAACCAGATCAATCTCACGCGGATCAATAACAATGAGTTTAGCACCTTGACGTAAGCGCTTTTTCATCATGGAGCCAAATACCGGATGACCATCGGTTGGATTAGCGCCCATCACTAAAATAACATCGGCTTTCATGACCGAATCAAAATCTTGAGTACCTGATGATTCACCAAAAGTCTGTTTAAGACCATAACCGGTCGGAGAGTGACAGACTCGTGCACAGGTATCGACATTATTATTGCCAAAGCCTGCCCGTATCAATTTTTGCATGATATAAACTTCTTCGTTAGTGCAACGTGAAGAGGTAATACCACCGATGGCATCTTTGCCATATTTGGCTTGTATACGCTTTAACTCAGAGGCTGCATGATTAATGGCAACTTCCCAGCTAACTTCTTGCCAAGCATCTTTAATGCTGGCACGTATCATGGGTTTAGTGATGCGATCTTTATGGGTGGCATAACCAAAAGCAAAGCGACCCTTAACACAAGAATGACCATGATTGGCTTTGCCATCTTTATTGGGCACCATGCGTATGACTTGCTCGCCTTTCATTTCGGCTCTAAAGGAACAACCAACACCGCAATAGGCACAAGTGGTGACTATGGCATGTTCGGGTTGACCGTGTTCAATGACCGACTTTTCCATTAAGGTCGCTGTTGGACACGCCTGTACGCACGCCCCACAAGACACACATTCAGAATCCATGAAAGCTTCGTTCTGACTCGGTGATACTTTAGAATCGAAGCCACGACCGTCAATGGTTAAAGCAAAAGTACCTTGGGTTTCTTCACACGCTCTAACACAACGAGAACAAACAATACATTTACTAGGATCAAAACTAAAGTAAGGGTTACTTTCATCTTTAACGGCATGTAAATGCGTTTCAACGGGGTTGTAACGCACTTCACGCAGACCTACTGCACCGGCCATATCTTGCAATTCGCAATCGCCATTCGCAGAACAGGTTAAGCAATCTAAGGGATGATCAGAAATATACAATTCCATCACGCCACGGCGCACTTCAGCCAATTTTTGATTTTGAGTACTGACTTTTAAACCTTCTGCAACCGGTGTTGTACAAGAAGCCGGCATACCGCGTCCGCCTTCAATCTGTACCACGCAAAGCCGACAAGAACCAAAAGGTTCAATACTGTCAGTGGCGCATAATTTAGGAATGTCGATACCTATACTGGCCGCAGCTCTCATAATAGACGTGCCAACAGGAGCGGTGACTTTAAAGCCATCAATTTCCAAGGTGACTTGTTCGATTGCAGTGCTAACAGGTGTGCCGAAATCTTGTTCTTTATTAATGCTCATAATGGATTCCTTGTGTCGTTATCAGGCTGCGTTAGTGGTATCAGTGACCCCGAAATCTTCGGGAAAATGATTTAACGCACTTAAGACTGGATAGGGAGTCATGCCGCCTAATGCACAAAGCGAGCCGTTAAGTAAGGTGTTACAAAGATCACGTAG